>JAUVTO010000128.1 GCA_030601485.1 Desulfobacterales bacterium
CGTTCTGGCCACTGATGACAACCGGATTATCTCGGCAGCAAAAAATCTGAACGTTCCGGTAATTAAAACAAGAGACGACCACTTAAGTGGTACGGACCGGGTTCTCGAAGCTGCAGAACTGCTTAACGTGCCGGAAAACGCAGTTGTGGTCAATATACAGGGTGATGAACCCACTCTGGAACCGGATATGCTAACAGAACTTATTCGTCCGTTCAAATCTTCAAATGTTCAGGTAACCACGCTGGCGAGAAAAATCGATACAAAAGAAGCCAAAAACCCGGACCGGGTCAAATTAGTTTTCACAAAAAGCGGCAGTGCCCTGTATTTTTCCCGTGCCCTGATTCCGTATTATCATAGTGAACAAAGGCACGGGTTTTACGGACACATCGGCCTGTATGCCTTTCGAATGAATATATTAAGGCAATTCGTTGAACTCGGTCCGAGCGGCCTGGAAATAACAGAAAAGCTCGAACAACTCCGTCTGCTTGAAAACGACATACCGGTTCATGTCGTAATAACCCAATACCAAAGTGTCGGCGTAGACCGGCCCGAAGACTTAGAGATCGTCAGCAGAATCCTTGAAAAAACCTGATGTAATTGGCCGTCAAAATTTTCCGGAGCATTGTCTTTTCGAATACGGCTTTCATCTTCTCTAAAAGAAATGTCCAATACCCAATGGAGACTATTTTCTATGCCCCAATGACTGCGAACTGCCTGGCTGAAGAGTTTTGCATCGTTTTCGATACTGCTGATGTAACATGATGTCTCAATACTAACGTCTTCGCCAACCTGACGTTCACGTTGAACCATACCTATTGTATTGGTGTTTTTCCATGACTCTTTACCTTGCAACCAATTGATATCAGATGTGGCCCAATATCGCCGGATTTCGATTATGCCATGGTGGCCATCCGTTGTTTCATAAGAGTCAACAACATTTTATTGTGTTTTTATGAGGCTCATATGTTTAAGAAAAAGTCTAGATTTTTTTAATTATTTCGGGCACTTATTTGGGTATCTCGTTATGGTTGTTATTTCGACAAGTTATGCGCATATCCTGCTTTCTTGGAATAGAGCTGGATACTTACACGCAAATTCGATGCAAATTCTAAATGCGGTTGCCCCGTTTTGGCAGATCTCGCGGGTTGACTTTCTGGTTTATTTTTGATATTTGAACAATTTTTTTGACGGGTTGTAGTCGGTTTCCATGTTTTACGGTTAGATTGAAAAGTGGATCATAACTTCGACGAGCCGCCGTAAATGGTCCCTCAAATCAGCAAGAGATTTCCTGCGCCGATTGTATTCTTTGAAAATCAACTTGATCCGCTTTGATCCCAAGAAATGGTTGATTACAGAGTCCTCCGGACACAGACTGGCTATCTTGAAAAAAATTTTAAGCCTATAAGTTTGATGAATACGAAGATATAATATCCCGTTTGCGAAGGCTTGCTGAGTTTCTGGTTAAAACCAGGACTTATGACTTCAGCGTATATGATTTGGCAACGTTTTTGATAAGGTTATGGTGAAGGGCTGGTAAACAGAAAATTGTGGCGATTCTTAACCAATTGCAACACTCTATTAGAGTCTTCACCTAAAAGAGGACGGGACGAGGAAAAAGGCCGCTTGAACGTATCTGCTCAATAAATAATTGGTTCCGCCTGCAGCGGGATAGACGTTCCGGGGCATCAATTTATGAGGGTGTCGTGACACGAGTTTTGCATCTCTTTAGTAATCGGAAATGGACCGGCCCAGCAGACCACGCACTTAATTTGGTTTCCTGGTTAAGTGCAAACCCGGATTTTCAAATAATCTTTGCCTGTGGGCGGCGCAGGGGCTTAGCAAACCATATTCTGGACAAGGCTAACGAGCGACATATTCAGCATATAAATGATTTCCTACTTAATAAACATCTAAATTGGAGGATTATCCCCGACATTTTTTCATTAAAAAAAGTCGTTGCTCGCGAGAGCATTGACATAATTCACAGTCATCAGGATAACGACGCCTTAACTGCTGTGTTGGCCGGTTTCGGTGGTATGCTGGTAAGGACTTGTTATGAAGGTCAACCGGTTCGGCTCTCTTTCAGGCGACGGTTTATTCTGCACAACACTGCACGGATTATGGCAGCTTCTTTACGCGTGCAGGCGCATCTTTCGCGTGTTTTTCCTGAAAAATGGATCGAACAGGTAGATATACCCGTTGACCTGGAAAAATTCCGACCGGCTCCCAAAAGCGAGCACCTGCGCCTGGCATTCGGGCTTACAACTGACGACCCTGTGGCCGGAATTGTTGCGCGAGTTCAAAAACACCGAGATTTTCCATTGCTGTTGAGCGCGGTGGAGGAAGTTGTGAGAGAGATTCCCCAGTTCAAACTTTTGATCGTTGGAAGAGGAACCCATATTGATACGATCGCCCGTCAGCCTGTAAAAAAAAAGGGGTTGCAAAAGAATGTCATTTTTACTGGTTATCGAGACAACGATTACCAGGACGTATTGAACTTGTTTGATTTTAAGATCTTTTTACATCCAGGGAGTGATGGTTCCTGTCGGGCAGTGCGAGAGGCATTAGCCTCCGGCAAACCGGTCGTGGCGACCAGGAGGGGGATTTTGCCTGAGCTCATAAAGGATGGAAAGACTGGGCTACTAGTTGACGATAAGCCGCGTGATCTTGCCAGGGCCATAATGACCATGTTTAGGGAAAAAGAAAAAAGGATGCGCTTTTCGCGTGCTGCGCGAAAGTATGCGGAGGATGTCCTTAACCAACAGAGATATGTGGAGAAAGTACTTGTCTGCTATAAAACCATCGGCTTAGGTGGCGCAGCTCCTATGAACAGACATAATCGATAAGTACGCAGGATTGCAAGCCTGACTGCGCCGGGGATTTAGACAAAATTGCAGTAAAATGTTATCCTCGGACAGCCTACTAAGGCTCCTCGCTATCTCTGAAAGTCAATTCTGTTGCCGCCTCATCGAGCCGATCTTGCTTGCCGAAACTGAAGTGGGTATCAGTGAAGGCAATTACGCTAAGAGGCTCTGTATGAGCGTGGCATATTGAATGTCAACAATTAGAACGCGGAGTAAAGATGGGATTAATTCAACGGTTAACGCGCAGCCCACATATTCACGATGATATTGCTGAGCGATTTAGATGTTATTTCCAGTCTGGGCTGATCCTTGACCTGCCGGCGGGTGATGGCGTGAACAGCCGCCGACTTACTTCAGGCGGCTACAGCGTGCAGGCAGCTGATCTATTCCCTGAGCACTGCTATGGAGAAGGATTTACGTGTGATCGTGTAGACATGACAAAGCCTCTTCCCTATGACAATTCTTCTTTCGACGGCATCCTTCATTCGGAAGGAATCGAACACATCGACAATCAGATCGGAGTGCTCCAGGAGTTTCACAGAATCCTGAAACCCGGGGGCATCCTCATTGTGACAACGCCCAATTTGCTTAACTTCGAAGGTCGCCTTGGTCTACTTCTATCCGGTCACGCCCATCCAAAACGCGCCATGGTAATTTCACCAAGGTCCTACCGGTCAGAATGCCCAAGGCATACTTCAGGTGCTGAGGGGATTTACTTTGGTCATGTGTTTCTCATCAACATATTCCAACTCCGCTTTTACCTTACGCATGTAGGGTTTACAGCCCTCGGCGTGGATACTACTCGATACTCCTGGAGGTCCCTGTTTTTGGCTCCGTTTCTGTTTTTGCCTGTTACATGGGCAACCCGAAAGCTCGTTCGCGCCAAGCGGTCCAAAGTTCCTCCAGGTCTGCAACGCACTATCTTAGATGAGGTCTTGAGAGGCACTGTTTTCTTTGGGCGAAAACTCATTATGGTTGCGCGCAAACCGCATGACTAACAGCTAACGGCTTATGAGGCAAATCAAGTCCCAAAATGGGTGGAAATTTAACCCCAGCGTTGCAGACTTGGGCCAAGGCAAAACGTGCAAGAGTGTGGCAGTTGAGTTGGTTTAATGGTGGTCAAAGGAGAGGCTGCTTTATGAGCGGTAATAAGAATCAGAGGCAAAAGCTTACAGTCCTCATCCCATGTTACAACGAAGAGAAAAACATCGAAGCCTGTCTTCAGAGTGTGCTTTGGGCGGACGAAATATTAGTTGTAGACTCTTTTAGTACGGATCGTACCCTGGATATTGTTCGACAGTATACAGATCGAATACTCCAGCATGAATATATCAATTCCGCCAGCCAGAAAAATTGGGCCATACCTCAGGCGAAACATGACTGGGTATTGATTGTGGATAGTGACGAAAGGATTCCGTTAGCACTCAGCGATGAAATCAAGGAAATATTGCGGAAAGGGCCCGATAAGGACGGCTACTGGATTAGGCGTAATAATTACCTTATGGGCAAGCGAGTCAGGTACTCTGGATGGGGCCGTGACAGGGTTCTTCGCCTATTTCGTAGGAATCTCGGGCGCTATCAAGAGAAGCGTGTCCATGCTGAGGTTAAACTCAAAAATACGGGAGTGCTTATGACCCAACTTGAGCATCATAGCATTTCATCCATGACATCCTGGGTAGTAAAAATCAACCGGTATTCGTCATGGAAGGCGAAAGATAAGTTCGAGAGAGGAACCACCGCACCGGTTCTTCATCTGTTGTTTCGGCCACCGTTTCGATTTTTTAAGGATTTCGTCCTGCGTCTGGGCATGTTCGATGGCTGGCGCGGATTTTTGATTGCGGCCATGGCCTCCTTTTCTGAGCTGGTAATGGCCGCGAAAATAACTCAGATAACCATAAAAAGCCGACGAAATCCCTAGTCCAATGAGAATCCTTCACATCAATCTCGAGCGGTGCTGGCGAGGCGGCGAGAGGCAAACCTTCTATTTACATCCACAGAAGGATCAATTGCATAAACCCTTCGCTCTTTAATTCCCAGCTTCTGCAGCTCCTCAGCATCTCCTACCCTCTGCACATCAAATCAATTTACACAACATATATCGATCCGATTTTGGTTGACACACAAGCCCCATTTTTTTATATTTCTTTTTGAGAAAGCAAGTTCTTATCACTCACCGGTGAAAATACTTATGAAAAATTACTCTTAAATCGACAAACTTCAAAATAAGGCAACTAAAACAAGAGAAATGATATCCGTCAGCATTATTATTCCCAACTGGAACGGTGCCGATCTGCTTAAAGCCTACCTTCCATCTGTCTTAAACGCACAAAAAAACTACCAGGGCAATACCGAAATAATCGTTGTTGACGATGCCAGTACGGACCAGTCAGTTAACCTGCTGAAAAAAGAATTTCTAACCATAAAAACAGTTACCCATGACCAAAACCAGGGGTTCGGAAAAGCATGCTGGTCAGGAGCACAGGCCGCAAAGCATCCTTTTCTGATTTTTCTGAATTCCGACGTCGAGGTAGATCCCGATTTTATTGCTCCGCTCATGAAAAACTTTAAAGATCCGACCGTATTTTCAGCATCACCGCTGATTTTAAGCGAAAACGGCACCCCTGCCGATGTAACAATCAGTATGCCCTATTTCCGGAGGGGAAAAATACGTTATAAACCAGTCCCACTCCAGCAACTTTTGAATCACACTTCATCATTACCCAGCCCATTGTACACCCTGTTTCCGCTTGGAGGAGCTTTTGCTGTTGACAGGAAACGATTTTTAGCACTACAAGGTTTCGATGATCTGTTTGCTCCATTTTATTATGAAGACGTAGATCTTGGCTTTTGTGCCTGGCGAAGAGGCTGGAAATGTATTGTTGTTCCAGAATCCCGTGTAACCCATTTTCATGAAGGAACAATTGCGCGTTCATTTAACCATTTTAGAATCAAGGCAATCCGCAAACGAAACCGGTTGCTCTATCTCTGGAAAAATCTTG
>JAUVTO010000153.1 GCA_030601485.1 Desulfobacterales bacterium
TGTTCTCCCGAAACGACAATTAATTCAACACCATAAAGTATTAACAAAAGAATATCAATGAATTATAGGGAGCTATGATGGATTATCTTGAGGATATTGAGGTCATACTATTTGGCTTAAAGGGTCATTTTTGGGGCCAAAAAGAGTCGTTTAAGACGATTTTAGGACCTGTTTTAGGCCTCTTTTGCTGTTATTATAGTTCGTTACCGTGGCCAGACCCCCAAGCGCTGTTATTTCATCATTCATAATAATTAGCCTTTTGTTCTAATTTCCATTAATCTTATCCCTCAACTTACCGGAACATTTAAATGTAACAACCTTCCTTGGTGTCAACATCATTGGATTACCAGTTGCTGGGTTCCTGCCTCTTCTTTCGTCTTTCTGCTTGACACAGAATTTGCCAAAATTAGAGAATAATACATCCTCACCGGATGCCAGTGTGCTTTTGATGATCTCAAGAAGAGTTTCTACAATTTGTAATGATCTGTTCTTGGAAAAATCGGTCTGATTCTGGATTGATGAACTCGTAAAAAGTCAATATCCGACGGCAAAGGAAAAAGTTCCAAATTCAAGGCGCGCAAAGCCTGAGGAATGAGGCGTACTTATAGTACGCTGCAGTGACGAAGGATGCAGCGCAACGCAGAAGTTGGACTTTTTACGAAGCCGTCACGAATAGGGTGGGGGACCGCCTCAACTTACACTTGACAAAAATGATGCCAGGCTATAGAGACAGGCCATGAATTTAAAACAGAAATCGGTCATGTTCCTTGCGACCGGCTGTTTTATTGGGAACATCTCTTTTGCTCCCGGAACATTTGGGTCTATCCTGGGACTTCCGCTTTGCTTTTTTCTTTCTAAAATCAATTTGTTGATCGCTGTACTTTTAACCGTAATTTTTATTTTTTTTGCCATATGGATTGCTCAGGAGGCTGAGAAAATAGTAAATACGGAAGATCCGGGCTGTATCGTCATTGATGAAATCGCAGGTATTCTGGTAACATTTACAGGGCTTCCTTTTAATATGATTTCCGTTGTTTTTGGATTTCTCGTATTCAGAGTTTTGGACATCTGGAAACCGTATCCGATTCCATGGATCGAAAGAAAATTATCCGGGGGGTTCGGCATTGTCATGGATGACGTGGCGGCAGGTATTTGCAGCAATCTGTTATTGAGAGGTATATTAATTTTTGATTGGGAAGGTGTTATATAAACTTGAAGAAAAACAATTCTGCTAAAACTGATAAAGAGGAAGTCCGTACAAAAAAAAAGAGTGGTCTTCGAGAAAATATTGAAGCAATCCTTGTGGCCATCGTTCTGGCCTTGTTTATCCGTGCTTTTGTCATTCAGGCCTTTAAAATCCCCTCGGGTTCCATGAAGCAGACGCTTTTGATCGGAGATCACATCCTGGTCAATAAATTTATTTACGGTGTCAAGATTCCATTTTTAGAGACAACTATTATTCCGATAAAAGACCCGAAATGCGGGGATATTATCGTCTTTAAATTTCCCGAGGACCCCAGTAAAGATTTTATCAAGCGAGTCATCGGCGTTGCAGGAGATGTAATTGAGGTGCGTGACAAAAAGGTTTATGTGAACCACACGCTACTTAATTATGACTACGGAATTCATACAGACCCTCACATTTTTCCGGCAGTTATACAACCCAGGGATAATTTCGGCCAGGTTGTTGTTCCCGAACATTCACTTTTTGTAATGGGAGACAACCGGGATCAGAGCTATGACAGCAGATTTTGGGGTTTTGTCGACGTGAAGGATGTAAAAGGCAAAGCCTTAATCATCTACTGGTCCTGGGACAAGGAAGATTTTGGGGTTAGGTGGAACAGAATAGGGCAGGTATTAAAGTAAATCAGGTGACGCATGCGGTTTTCAAAAAAACATATCCTGGATATGGAGTCCCTTTCTGTTGACGAGATCACCTTGATTTTGGACACGGCGGACAGAATGAAGGAGATATCCGAACGGCCGATCAAAAAAGTTCCCACGCTAAGGGGCAAGACCGTGGTTCTTTTTTTTTATGAACCCAGCACCCGTACCCGCATATCTTTTGATATTGCCGCCAAGCGGCTCAGTGCGGACAGTCTTTCCATATCCGCAAGTTCCAGCAGCATGGTCAAGGGAGAAACCCTGATCGATACCGCGCGAAATATTGAAGCCATGAACCCTGATGTGATCGTAATACGGCATAGTTCAGCAGGAGCTCCTCATATGCTGGCGGGCATGGTGAAACCTTCGATCATCAATGCAGGTGACGGGATGCACGCCCACCCCACCCAGTCCCTTCTTGATCTGATGACGGTTAGAGAAAATAAAGGCGAAATATCCGGGCTGCGAATTGCCGTAATCGGCGACATATCTCACAGCAGGGTGGCCAGATCAAACAGTATCGGGTTCACAAAAATGGGCGCACATGTAGTACTGGCAGGTCCCCGCACCATGATTCCCAAGGGTATCGAAGCCCTTGGCGTTTCGGTTACCTACGATGTAGAAGAGGCTATCCGTGATGCAGATGTTATTATGATGTTAAGAATACAAAAGGAGCGGCAGCAAGACTTTTTGTTTCCATCCGAGCGCGAGTATTCATCCGTGTATGGGTTGACAAAAGCAAAACTGAAAAAAGCAAAAGATAATGTTCTGATTATGCATCCGGGGCCTATAAACAGGGGGGTTGAAATTGCTTATGATGTTGCAGACGGTCCGTATTCCATTATCCTCGACCAGGTAACAAACGGTGTGGCCGTGCGCATGGCTCTTTTATATCTGGTGACAGGAGGTGCACGAAGTGCTGATGCTGATTAAAGGAGGCAGGGTTATTGATCCCGGAAATTTAGACGGCATAATGGATATCCTAATAGCGGACGGTAAGATAGTTGAAATAAAAAAGGATGGTCTGGTAGACGGTGAGTATCCGGAAGCGAAAATAATAGATGCTTCAGATAAAATTGTGACCCCGGGTTTAATAGATATGCATGTTCATCTGCGCGACCCCGGACATGAATACAAAGAAACCATTGAAACCGGCTGTCTGGCTGCGGCTTTTGGCGGATTTACGGCAATATGCTGTATGCCGAACACAAATCCGGTCAATGATTGCAGACAGGTTACGGAGTATATTTTACAAAAGGCACAATCAACAGGCAACGTTCGTGTTTACCCTGTTGCCGCAATCAGCAAAGGACTCAAAGGAGACGGTCTTTGTGAATACGGAGAATTAAAAGAAGCAGGTGCGGTTGCCGTATCCGATGACGGAAACCCGGTGACAAACGGCCAACTTATGCGAAGAGCCCTGGAATATTCAAAAGGATTCGATCTGCCGGTAATTTCACACTGTGAGGATCTTGAGTTGGCTGCAGGCGGCGCTATGAATGAAGGTGTGGTTGCCACACGCATGGGGCTGGCGGGAATACCAAATGCAGCTGAAAGTATTATGGTCATGCGGGATATCGCATTATGTGAGTTAACAGGTGTTCCCATTCACATCGCCCATGTAAGCACAGATGAATCTGTGAGAGCCATAAGGGATGCAAAAAAAAGAGAAGTGCCGGTAACTGCCGAGACGGCACCTCACTACTTTACCCTTACTGATGAAGCTGTTAAAGAATATAATACCAACACCAAGATGAATCCACCGTTGAGATCCAGCCATGACAGGGAGGCCGTTTGTCAGGGGATAGCGGACGGAACCATCGATGTTATCGCTACCGATCATGCACCACATTCTTTTATTGAAAAACAAGTAGAATTCGACCGGGCGGCGAATGGTATTATCGGGCTTGAGACCTCGGTTGCTCTATCTTTAAAGCTGGTTGAAGACGGTGTGATCCCCATGACCGTTCTTGTTGAAAAAATGTCAACCAACCCGGCGCGCATACTCGGGCTGAAAAATGGATTGCATATCGGAGGACCGGCTGATATTACCATAATTGACCCTGAAAGATCGTATCGTGTAACTGCGGATAATTTCCGATCCCTCAGCCGCAACACCCCTTTTGACGGATGGGATATGAAGGGCAAGGCGGTGTTAACAATGGTTGGGGGAAAGATCGTGTATCAGGAAGAGCCTTCGGCTGTTGGAGGCTAGAGGCAGAGCCTACGGCTGTTGGAGGTAGGAGGTTTGAGGTCGGAGGTAAAGAAAATGGTTTTTTGCCTCAAACCTAAAGCGCAACGCTCCTCAAACCTTGGACCTAATGCGTTTTACCGGTTGGAGGCAGGGGATTTGGCATGCAAAAGTATGTGTTTCCATTTGAAAAGCTTCAAGTATGGCAACTATCTGTTGATCTTGCGGAATTCGTTCTTGATCTGCTTGATAATTTTCCAAAAAACAGGTATTTTAGATTAGTTGGTCAAATGGAAGCTGCTGTTACATCGCCAGCACAAAATACTGCTGAGGGGAAAGGCCGCCAGTATAAAAAAGAATTTATACAATTTCTTCACATTGCTCAAGGTTCCTTGTATGAAGTGGTTACGCTCAACGAAATTTTTCGAAGAAAAAAACTTTTTTCAGATGAAGAGTCAACCGAAGTCAGAAAACGATGTGAACAAATCGATCGAAAGCTAAATGGATTAATCAATTCACTAAAAGGAAATAAACGAAAACCTTCTGTCGGAAAGTTGGAAGAATGAAGCTGTAAAGATTTGAGGTTTAAGGCTGTTAATTTTTTGCCTCCAACCTCCAACCTCCAACAATAATATGCCTATGTCAAAAAATATTCCTCACATACTGGTTGTCGATGATGAACTGAGCATGCGCGAGTTATTGGAAGTATTGCTCACTAAGGAAGGGTACAAGGTTTCATTTGCGGAAAACGGGCGCAATGCCATATCGATGATTGAAAAAACAGATTTTGATCTTTTACTTTGCGACATCAGGTTAGGGGATATAACCGGCCTG
>JAUVTO010000101.1 GCA_030601485.1 Desulfobacterales bacterium
ACTCCGCCCAATTTGTATTTTGCCACACATAACGCATTACAGCCTTCTTAGCGACTCATATTTTGAAGCGATTATATCTGTTAATCGCTTCAAAAGCAAACATTTTATAGGATTGGAACCAGGAACTTCAGGGGACTTGCGAAACGCCCCTTAAATTATAAGTTTCTGTCTTAACCATTAGATTTGCTTGGTAGAAATAATCCTGAATATCGTGCCTGTTGGAGCAAAACGTAAATCCCGTTATCGGGGTCCCGTTGAATTTGAAACTCATTCAAACGGGGTTCATCTGGTCTGAAAATACATTTTTTTTGGTGACGTCGTTGGCTATTTTGACTTAATCACCATCCTCTCACCCACTCTTATCCAAAACATAACTCATCCAGACATCCCCGCTGCCTGTTTTGGAAACAGACGTTGAAAAGTCACACACATTGAAACCAAGGGTGTCAAACAATTCCCGGGCCTTTTGGTCCTGCCACAAATAGAAAATTCTGCCATCTGAGTCTGTCAGGTCTCCAGCGCCTTCTTTTAACGTGATTAAAACACTTCCATTGTCAGGTATTGCCGATGTTATATTTTCAAAAACCTTTGAAAATCGTTCGTGGGGCACATGAACCAGGGCACCAATAGCCATAATAGCGTCCACAAGAATTGAAGAAAAGTCGTATGTTTCGAAATCTCCCTCGATGACCTCGCATCCGGCATTGTCCCTTGCAAGTTCCGCAAGACCCGGAGATCGCTCAAAACCGATCACATCAAACCCTCGCTTTTTCATCCAGAGCAGGTCACGGCCACTGCCGCACCCAACGTCCAGAATAAACGCCTCCGCCGGAAGCCTTTGAGATAGGGGCTCTAAAAATGATGACGGATCAATTGAAAACGTCTTTTCGTGATATGCTTTATAATTTTCTTGGTAAAAGCCAGGCATTTTTTTTCAGGGTTCTGGGTTCGAGGATTCAAGGGTTCTATTTTTTTGACAGGATCTACCCCGGTTAAATACTTCTTCGAAATTTAACCCCAGTACGATCTTCCGGATCTACCCCAGCACCATCTCCCGGAGCTACCCCAGTGAAATGCGCTTCGCTGTTGCTATTGCAAATTTCACAGGGCACAGCGGGGCAGGCAGGGTCCAAGGGTCAGCTTTCTTTCGTGCTTTCGATCTTTCGTGCTTTCGATCTTTCGTGTTTTCGTGATTGCAGAAATCCTGATTATTAGAGAACAGCGGAATTGATCCCAAATTCAACTTTAAAGTCAGTTGCTTTAACAACGGGTTTAATAGATTTGTTATGCTTAACTAAATCAACAATTCCATATCGCGACATCGTTTTTAGCGTTCGAGAAAGATTGCTACTTTTTCTGCCCGTAGCAACTTCCAGTTCCTTTAAAGATGCCGGTTTCTTTTCGTCGATAACCTTTAATAATTTTTGATTTTCGCTGCTGAGAACTTGCGCCATGGAGTTTATGGACTCAAACCAGACTTTCGGCTCACCCTTCTTGGGTTTATATTCTCCTCGTGCAATTGCTATTGTTCTTTTTTTATAGTCCTCTCGAGGAATGATCCCGATCTTTAATACCTTTTTTCTCATAATATCACCTATTTTAATATTTTATCTACTGCCACCCAAAAATCTTCTAATAGTTGGCTTGCGGATTCAAACTCATATGGAGTAATTTTATTCATCTTATGCTTATGATCCCAAGTAATCTTACGAGCACCATATTTCTTCTTTTTGGGCTTAAATGCATGTGCATTGTCAAAACCCAAAACACGGGTATTGTTTTTGTCATGCAAAGTTAAAGCATATTTGATACCATGTGGAATTTGCAGGGTTGGTTCAACCCTGGATGCTTCAAACTTTGTCCAGTAACCGTTTTCCATCGGAAAAATCTCACCGTCTAAATCCAACAACGTCTCTAATGCAGAATCTTCTTTTGAGTATTTATCCTTAGGCATTGGTCATTATACTTATCATCTGATGATTATCTTGTCAAGCTTTAAGGAAGGCATATGGCTTTGCAATTCGCATACTGCCCTAACTTGAGGTCGCAATTTGCGATCTCAAGTTTTTTAATTCTTTTTTTGTGAGTTCGAACATGGAATCTTCCGGAAATCTTTTGATATTCCTTCGAACCTGTTCCTTTAAACGTTTTGTTTCAACATCATAAAGCTCTGCCAGGTCTCTGTCCAGCATCACCTTAATACCGCGTATCAGGTAAATTTTGTTTGCAATGATTTCAATCGGTACCATCGTTGTCATTTTAAAGTGCCTTCCCCTTTAGGGCTCTGATGTCCCCGGTTAAATTCGTCCCAGTTAAACAAAAAACGGAAAGGTTTCACAGGATAAACTCTGCTTCTTTTCTCCGAAAAATTTAACTGGGCAAGCAGTTTTCTTTCGTGCTTTCACAATTTCGTGTTTTCGTGATAACATTTTATCTCCTTTTGTCGTAGACTTTTTTAGTTCCCTCTTCTTTCATGATTCCTTGATTCCCTACTTCACCAAACTGCGGCAGCAGAATTCCACGATCCATAATCAGGGCTTACTGAATGAATTTGAGATAGTTTTCTCGATGGATTACCTCAAAAGTGGAACCCGGATAACCGGCAGTCCAGTCTCGAGGAATTTTTACGCGCTCCTTCTTCCATTTGACCTCGTAACCGAATAATTTTCCCTCTCTTTCTTCCACTAAATCGATTTCTTTTTTGTCATATGTTCGCCAGAAGTATGAATTCGTCACAATGCGCAAATATTCCTGCCTTTTCATCCGTTCGGTGATGATATAGTTTTCCCAAAGCTCACCCAGGTCATTGCGTACGGCTAAGGGATTAAAATTTCCGATCAAGGCGTTACGAACCCCGGTATCATAAAAAAAATAGCGTTGACTTTTTGTGATTTCTTTACGCAAATTTCTGCTGAAACCGGACAGTCTATAGATAACAAAGACTTTCTCCAATAAGTCCAAATAGCGTTCAACCGTATTTTTACTCATGGAAAGTTGCTTTCCCAATTCGGTTAACGACACCTGTTTGCCGATTTGAAACGCCAACAACTGCAACAAACGCACCAGTTTGTTGGCATAACGAATACCTTCCAGCGCCAGAATATCCTTGAACAGATAAGATTGAATGAGTTCACGCAAATAATCTTCACGGCGCCTGTTATCTCTTATAAGCACAACTTCCGGATAGGAACCGTAAATTAGACGTGCTTCCAAAATTGCCAGGGCATACTTATATCTAATTACCAGGGAATACGGGATGTATTCCGGGCAGTCTTGTAATTATGCGTTTTTCTATCTCGAATATTTTGAAAACAATTAATCCACAATCCGAAAATAATCAAGAAATGTTATATTCCCGTGATAGTGGGATTGATCATAAGTGTTTGACCGTCCGTGGACATGGATACAGCGCCGTTGCGGGCGGTGCCCAGTATGCGGCATCCCTTCTCCTTGTACCTTTTTAAAACCGATGGGTGTGGAAATCCGAATCTGCTTTTCCATCCGGATGAAACAATAATTACTTCAGGATTGACTTTGTCTATGAACATCTTACTACTCGATGTTTTGCTGCCGTGGTGCGGTGCCAAAAGCACGGTGCTTTTTAGTTTGTCACCGGCAATTGCCGCCAGTTCATATTCCGCCCGGGTCTGGATATCCCCGGGGAACAGGAAGGAATTTGTTCCGAACGACGCTTTCAGGACCAGGGAATTATTGTTTAAATTACGCCAGGTTTCCTTTTTTCTTTTCTCAATGAAATCCACCTGCGGATAAAATATGTCAATACATACGCCGTTAATGTGGTGGATGCCGGCGATTTCTTTGTATTCGGGCATATGAATTTTGTTTTTTTTAATTGTTTCCATGAACTTTTTATATCCGAACGTATTTGCCACTTCATTATTTGTCCATACGTTTTTTACATTAAAGTGTTCGGCAATATATATGAGCCCGTTTAAGTGATCACTGTTGGGATGGGAAAGAACAAGGGTGTCGATGGTTTTGATTTTTTTTCGCCATAAAAACGGGGCAATGATCCTGGCCCCTATATCAAAAACGCTGTTATCGGAAAAACCACCGCCATCTATGAGAATGTTATAACCTTCCGGCAGTTCCAGAAGGGCCGCACTACCATGCCCCACATCTATCATCGTTACCCTGAGATCATCATGCCAGAACCGGTTATTCAACCAAAAACAGGCATCGGCGCTCAAAGCCAGCATAGCCAGCAGGACAACAATTGCCGCCGGTTTTTGTATAAAACGTTTGCCTGGCACTTTGTTTTCTTCGCCCGGGACTTTATCTTGTCCTGCCGGGGTTTTTACTGAAACATATCTTAGGTTTAAAATAGCCCACAACAGGACATAAAAACAGCAGATCTCAAAATAACTCGGGGTTACGGTTTTTACAGCCGCAAAAGGCAGATCCGCAAAAAAATTAATAACACCGATGGCCTGTGTCAGAACAAAAGCACCTGCCTTGAGGCACCCTAAAGCCACTGAAACAGTCAACGGATATAAAAACACGGCCAGCAATCCCAGAGGAACCACCACAAAACCGATCAGGGGAACAATAAAAAAGTTTGCGAGAAGTCCTACCAGAGAAATCTGGTTAAAATAAAACATGGCAAGGGGCATGGTGCCGAGGATAGCAAAAAAAGAAACCATGAAAAAATAAAACAGTTTTGTTGCAGCTTTAATACGTTTTGGCTTTTTAATCCCACTTGAATCAGACTGCCATGGATTTTGCACTCGAGACAGTCCGTATAGTATTGCAAAAACAGCGGTAAAGGAAAGCTGAAATGAAATTGAAAATAGCGACGGCGGATGAACAACAAGGATCAGCAGTGCCGCCACTGCAAGGGTGTTCATGGGGTCATGTTCTCTTTCAAATAAAAATGCCGTCAAAAATACGGTAACCATGATGAGCGCTCTCTGGGTGGAAGGCGACATCCCTGAAAGCAGGCCGTATATAAATACGGGAATAACAGATAAGACTACGGCTCCCTTTTTAGTCCATGCATGCCGCAATAAAAATTTAATATGAGAAAGCAGATACTTGAAAAATAAAAATGCACCGGTGGCCACAATACCGATATGAAGTCCTGAAATGGCCAGAAGATGACCGATCCCTGCACGGTTAAATGCCTGTTTTAAATCTTTAGAAATTGAATTTCTGTCTCCGACGATCAATGCTTTTAATACACCCTGCTCGGCTCCCTGCCCTGTTTTGTCGATGAGATCAGAAATTTTTCTGCGTGCGTCCGCTATAATCACGCTGATTCCTGTTTCCGAATTTCTTTTGAGCAGGGTAAGCTTTTGCGCTGAAACATAGGCAGTTCCATAAACTTTTCGAAAAGCCATATATCTCTTATAATCAAATCCTCCGGGGTTATTGAAATTTCTGATGGATTTTATCCTGCCGAAAAAAACGATCCGGTCCCCAATCAAGAGCTTAGGGCCGTTCCCTGAAACGGTTAAACGAATCCTTCCGATCACAGGAAAAGGCTTATTATTCCCCTCAAGAGTCTCAGTGCGCAGAATGAATTTTTGTCGATGGGAATATGTTGCAACCGGTGTGTCAATAATACCGGTAATTTTCCATGAATGGTCATCCTTAAAGTGGATAATGTGATGGGAAGGAAATTTTGGAGCCATCCAGGGTTGTATGGAAAGGTATCCCAGGGCGAAAAAAAGCAATGGGGGAATAAAAATAACGCTCCTGTTTTTGTATAGGCAATAAAGAATCAAGCATAAAAATACAAAAGCAATAAGACAAGCGCAAACACCATGACCCGAAAATTGGGAGCCCGCGGCGATGCCTGATATCATCGAAAACAGCAGGGGAACAACCGGACGAAAGTAAATACTCGCCTTGGAAGTTTTACAACTTATTGAAATCATGTGTTCTTAAACAGATACAAATTTGTCTCTCCATATGGAATGATGGAGCAATGGAATGCTGGCCCCGGTGAAATAGAAAAAAGTTTCACCCCAGTACGATCTACCGGACCTACGGGGCAGGCTGATTAAAAATAATGGGTTTAAAAGTGGAGAACAATATTATTACGGGTGCAGATCAAAACTGTTTGTTATTTCGAATTTTGGAATTTGAAATTTATTTGTAATTTGGTGCTTGGAATTTGTGATTTTAGACACAAAACTCCACGGCAGAGCAATCTATCTCTGACCTGGCTCTCCGATGCATAGGCTCTACCCTCCGGCCTGTAAGCCCTACGGGCTGGAAGCGGAGCCGGAGGCCCAGAGGACCAAATTTTCAATGAAAAAAGTTCACCGGCGGTCATTATCGTCTATGATCAGGTGTTGGGCGGTCATTTCCACGGGTATATCCAGCCCCAGCAAAGCCAGAACCGTGGGCGCGATATCCGAAAGCTTGCCGCGATCCAGAAGCTGCCTGCCCGGAGAATCGCCGGCCACGTATATCAACTCTACAGGATTGAGGCTATGGCTGGTCTTGGTCATGCCGGTCTGATAATCGATCATCTG
>JAUVTO010000030.1 GCA_030601485.1 Desulfobacterales bacterium
TAGCAGGGTGATTGATAATCCCTTTTTTATGCAGTATTTGGGAAAGAGACTTGAATTTCTGGCCGGGTTTAACAATGATAACCTGTCTTACAGGTTCGGCACTTGCGGGTTTGTCAGCGTACCTAAAGATATCCACATATACGGTTATTGCAACGAAAAACACAAAAATCAGCATGAATATGATAGTGATCCGTAATTTCTTCAAAGTAAAACACTCCGTTTAAGATGATTTGTCAATTTTATTCCGAATCGTTACCTCTTGTCAAAGGAGTAATGGTGATGGCTTCGTAAAAAGTCCAACTTCTGCGTTGCGCTGCATTCCTCGTCACTGCGACGTACTATACGTACGTCTCATTCCTCGGAATTTGCGCGCCTTGAATTTGGAGCTTTTTACTTTGCCATCAAAATCTGACTTTTTACGAGACCGTCAAGGTTATGTGTAACCTAAATCATGCGAGCGAGGTAGAGTATATACAATGGAGGAAAGATACGATCCTAAAACCATAGAATCCAAGTGGCAAAATTTTTGGGAAAAATCGAAGCTTTTTAAGGTTAGGGAGGACCCGGGTAAGAAAAAATATTATCTTCTCGAAATGTTTCCCTATCCGTCCGGCAATATACACATGGGACATGTGAGGAACTATACTATCGGTGACGTGGTTGCAAGGTACAAAAGAATGCGGGGATTCAATGTTCTTCATCCAATGGGATGGGACGCATTCGGTATGCCGGCGGAAAACGCTGCAATTGCGAACAACAGCCATCCAGCCAAATGGACCTATAAAAATATTGATACCATGCGATTTCAGCTAAAGCGCATCGGTTTTTCCTACGACTGGGACAGGGAAATCACCACTTGCGCTCCTGAATATTATCGGTGGGAACAATGGCTTTTTTTGAAAATGTTCGAAAAGGGAATGGTCTATCGCAAGGAATCTTTTTTAAACTGGTGTGAACACTGCCAGACGGTTTTGGCCAACGAACAGGTGGAAGCCGGTATGTGCTGGCGTTGCGGTCAGACGGTTCGGCAGAAAAAACTCTGGCAATGGTTTTTCCGTATTACAGATTACGCGGAAGATCTGCTGGAATATTGCGAAAAGCTTCCCGGATGGCCTGAAAAGGTTATCACCATGCAGAAGAACTGGATAGGAAAGAGTGTGGGGGCGGAAATTCGGTTTCCCATAGAGAATACGGATGAGCAGATACCGGTTTTTACAACCCGGCAGGATACGGTTTATGGGGCAACTTTCATGTGCTTTGCTCCGGAGCATCCGCTGGTATTCCGTTTATCCAAAGGGACGATTCAGGAAGACAAAGTTCGCGAATTTGTAGAATATATATCCCTGCAGGACCGATCGGCCAGGGCGGTGGAGAGTTATGAGAAAGAGGGCGTCTTTACCGGCGCCTATTGCCTCAATCCTTTGAGCGGCTTACGAATGCCGATTTATACAGCAAACTTTGCACTTATGGAGTATGGCACGGGAGCGGTTATGTCTGTTCCGGCTCATGACCAGCGTGATTTCGATTTTGCTCGGAAGTACGGTCTGGATATCGTGGTGGTCGTGAAACCGTATGATGACGATATCGATTCCGCAACCATGACCCAAGCATTCACCGGTGAAGGTGTAATGGTCAATTCCGGTCGGTTTAACGGACTGGATAATGTCACGGCCCTTGACGAAATCGCTTCTTTTCTGGAGCAGGAAGGAATGGGGAAAAAAACGACAAGTTTCCGGCTAAGAGACTGGGGTATTTCAAGGCAGAGATACTGGGGTGCGCCGATTCCCATGATCCATTGCAAAAAATGCGGCGTTGTTCCCGTGCCGGAGCAGGATCTTCCCATTCTGCTCCCGGAGGATGCCGATCTGCTGGAGGGCGGAAGGTCGCCCCTTGGGACTCTTGATTATTTTGCAAAGGCAACCTGTCCGGTTTGCGGCAGCTCTGAGGCCAGAAGAGAGACCGATACAATGGACACCTTCGTGGAATCTTCATGGTATTATGAAAGATACTGCAGCCCGAATTATGACAGCGGCATGTTTGACAAAAAGGCCGTAGATTACTGGATGCCCGTAGATCAGTATATAGGCGGCGTTGAACATGCTATTTTACATCTGCTCTATTCAAGGTATTATACCCGTGTGTTGAACGACTTCGGAGTGGTAAAATATAAGGAACCTTTTACCCGGCTTTTGACACAGGGGATGGTTTGTAAAGAGACGGTTTCATGTCCGGAACACGGTTTTCTTCTTCCCGAAGAGGTGGATAACAGTGGCGCAGACCGGCAGTGTAAAAAATGTGGTAAGGGGGTTACCCTTGGCCGGGTTGAAAAAATGTCCAAGTCGAAAAAGAACGTTATCGATCCGAACATTCTTCTTGAAAAGTACGGTGCGGATACAACGAGACTCTTTTGTCTTTTTGCAGCTCCGCCGGAAAGGGATCTCGAATGGAAAGATCAGGGTGTTGAAGGTGGGTATCGCTTTCTGAATCGTGTCTGGCGCCTTGCTTGGAACTGGATTGATTTGATCAAGGATGCAACTCCTTTTGACGGGAGCTCCGATCTTCTGGAAGGCAGAACCCGTGAAATGTTCAAAAAAACCCATGCGACCATATATAAAGTTACAAAAGATATAGAAGATCGGTTCCATTTTAATACGGCAATCAGTGCAATCATGGAGCTTGTGAATACCATGTACGGAATCGAGCCTGTGAAAAGTGATACTCAAGATACCAGGGTCATGCGATTTGCCATGGAATCTGTTGCGCTCCTTTTATCGCCGATTGTTCCACATTTTTCCGAAGAGCTCTGGGAGACATTAGGATTTGAGTCCAGCGTTCTATTGGCGTCATGGCCGTCATACAGGGAAAGTGACCTGTTAAAGGATGAACTTTTGATAGTGATTCAGGTAAACGGCAAACTAAGAAGCAAGTTCCATGTTGATGTGAATGCGGACGATGATACCATCAAAGAATTGGCCCTTTCGGACGAGCGTGCTCAAAAATTTATAGATAATAAAACCATTAAAAAAATTATTGTGGTCAAGAACAAACTTGTGAACATTGTGGTATAAATGATGAAATCAACCTCAGTAGGATTATTGTTTGTTAAAAAGAGATATGCCCGGGCAATCATTTTGTTTTGGTTGCTTTTTTCGGCTTGCGGCTACCACTTTGCCGGCGGGGGAAGTCTTCCATCCGGTATAACGTCGATTAGTATCGAAATGTTTAAAAACCGCACCTCAGAAACCGGGGTGGAGACTATAATTACAAATGATCTCATATATGAATTGACCCGGCATGAGCAGGTGGTTGTCACCGGCAGTGACAAGGCCGATGCAATTCTTACCGGTGTTATTAAATCGATAAGTGAAAGAACGATCTCACACACAGGGAAGTATACCTCCAATGAAAGACGGGTTGAAGTTAAAGTCGATTTAAAATTAACAGGTCAGTCTGGCGGGGTAATATGGTCTTCAAAAGATATTTCAGACAACGAAGCTTACAAGGTGTCGTCTACAAAACAAGTCACCGAACGAAATAAAAAGGTTGCGATCAAAAGGCTTTCTAAAAGGCTTGCGGAGACTATTTTCAATGATTTAACCGCCGATTTTTAAAAGAATACATCTCACAGCCATATAGTAAAATCCGCTTTTGTTTTGCGGCATACGCTTTCTGACGGTTCGCCCGTGCCGTGACCCGTGAGAAATCCGGGTTAGGCTGAGATGGTGTTTACAAGTCTGGAGAGGCGGGAAATTTTTCGAGATGCGGTTTTCCTATGAATCACACCCTTTTTTTCTGCATTATCAATTATTGATTTTGCAATATTGAGTTCAGCCAGTGCTGCTTCATTGGATTTTTCGCTAACAGTGAATCGTAAGCCCTTGACGATGTTCTTTATCCTTGTTTTCGTAGATTTGTTGCGCATGCGCCTTTTTTCGTTCTGGCGCGCACGTTTTACCGCAGATTTATGATTAGCCAACTTTATAAGCTCCTTTCAATCTAATATTATAAATAAAAACAGTTTGGATACAGAGTCGCTGAAGATATGTCAAGCTTTATTTTGGATAAGTTGTAAAAATTCCAAGATATTAAATTAATAATGAACCGATCAACAAATCAGCCAACCACTGAAAAGCACCGTGTGACAAAAGCTGCGGGTGTTGTTGGATCAGCAACTTTATTGAGCCGCATTTTCGGTTTCATAAGAGATGTTGTAATTGCCTGGTTTTTTGGTGCCGGGCTCGCTTCGGATGCTTTTTTTGTAGCTTTCAGAATTCCCAACCTTTTAAGAAGGCTTTTTGCCGAAGGTTCTTTAAGCGTTGCATTTATTCCCGTTTTTACCGAATATCTCACAAAACGTGGGAAAGATGATGCCTTTGAAATGGCAAGGTCCGCCATAAGGCTCCTTTCCGTGGTGCTTGTCGCAACTGCTGTTGCAGGTATTTTGCTGTCCCCATTTATCGTTCGTGTTATCGCTCCAGGGTTTGTCACCTCACCCGAAAAATACTCACTTACGGTCTTTTTAACCCGTATCATGTTCCCGTATATTTTCTTTATCGGACTTGTTGCACTTTGCATGGGCATACTTAATGTTCTCGGTCATTTCGCTGCACCTGCCCTTGCCCCGGTTTTTTTAAACATTTCCATAATAGGCTCGGCATTCTTAATTGCACCTCACATGGCTGATCCTGTTACCGGGATTGCCATGGGGGTGCTGATCGGAGGATTTTTGCAACTTGCGTTCCAGGTGCCGTTTCTTATAAAAAAAGGATTTTATTTCTGGCAAAAGGCAAATATTTACCACCCCGGTCTAAAAAAGATCGGCCTGCTCATGGTCCCAACCATATTCGGTGCTGCTGTCTATCAGATCAACATCCTGGTGGGAACCCTGCTTGCTTCTTTACTGGCCCAAGGTAGTGTTTCGTATCTTTATTATGCCGACCGTCTGGTACAGTTTCCCCTGGGAATCTTTGCAATAGCCGCGGCCACTGCTGTTCTGCCGAGTCTTTCCAGGCAGGCGGCGGAAAAAGATTTACAGGCTGTCAGGGATACATTTTCATACGCCATGAGAATGGTTTTTTTTATTACCATTCCTTCAATGGTCGGCCTGATCGTTTTAAGGGAACCTATTGTCGCACTGTTATTTAAAAGAGGGGCTTTTGATTCGGAAACTACACGTTTGACTGCATATGCGCTTTTGTATTATGGTATGGGTCTCTGGGCTTTTTCAGCGGTGCGGATCGTTGTTCCCACGTTTTATACATTACAGGATACAAAAACGCCGGTGCGAATGGCCGTGGTATCGGTTTGCGCCAATATAATATTAGGAGTAATTCTTATGGGACCCATGGGACACGGTGGGCTTGCACTCTCCACCTCTCTTGCTTCAATGCTGAATCTGGGACTTCTTATTCGGGCCTTGAGAACAAAGCTTGGTGCGCTGGGGTTGAAAAGTATTGCCGAGTCTGCCTGTAAAACAATGATTTGTTCAGGGATTATGGGGGTTGTTGTTTGGGCCACTGCGTTATTGATTATTCCCGTGGAAGACGGGACATTGTCCGGCCTTTTATTCGGGCTCATGGGAAGCATCGTGACTGGTTTGGTTCTCTATGGTTCTTTTTCCTTATTGCTTAAGAGCGACGAACTAAAAAATGTTCTGGCATTGGCCGGGAAGGGGATAGATAAAAAGTGATTCCAAAGAAAAACATTCTGCTTGCTGTTGCAATAGCGGTATTGTTTTTGTTGCTAATGTTTATTCTATTTGGTGAGAGTGGTCTTTCAGATTTAAACCGGCTGAAAGCGGAAAGAGACGGTCTGTTAAAAAAAAATACTGAACTGATCCAGAAAAACCTTTCTTTATATCGCGAAATAGAAAGATTAAAGAATGATCCCGAATATGTGGAGAATGTGGCCAGGAAGGAACTCGGCGTGATCGGTAAAGACGAGGTTGTGATCAAGGTAAAGAAAGGCGGAAAGGCTAAATAGTGCCCGAACGAAAACCCCGTTCAGGCACGATTGTTGATTGGCGATTGATGATTGTTGATTTAAAAACCAAAATAAATTCATAGAGTTGGTAGCGGCACGATTAGAGCTGAATTCCGCTTCATGGGGTTTTCGGTCGAGCACTAAACAATGATGAAAGATGACGTTTTTTATACCCGTACAATGGCAAAAGTCTATGTTGAGCAGGGAAATTTGGGTAAAGCGGCAGAAATCTATAACTATCTGTTAAAACGAGAACCGGGTCGCCAGGATCTTATTGATGCGCTTTCCGAAATTGAGAGCAAAGGCTTTAATAAAGATCGAGAGACTCTTTTCATGCTGTTTAGTGAATGGATCGCTCTTTTGCTAAAGTATAACGGCATTCAAAAGCTTAATAAATTAAAAAGTTATATCGGTGGCGAGAGATGAAACATATGATCAATAATAAAAATATCGTACTGGGTGTATCCGGAGGGATTGCCGCATACAAGAGCGTGGAGCTTTTAAGGCTCCTAATCAAGGAGGAGGCGAACGTCAGGGTCATTATGACTAAAAACGCCTTAGAGTTTGTGAAGCCTCTAACTTTTTGGGCCTTATCGCGTCAACCGGTCTGTACCGGTCTCTTTGAAACGGTGGATGACGCTTCCATCAGGCATATCGATTGGGCGAACCAGGCGGATGCGGTGATTATTGCACCGGCAACGGCGAATATTATCGGCAAGATCGCCCACGGGATTGCCGATGATGCGCTGAGCACTTTCATTCTGGCGGTGACATGCCCGGTGATCATCTGCCCTGCCATGAACACCCATATGTTTGAATCAAAAGCGGTCCGGAGGAATCTTGACAGACTCAAGTCTGATGGGCATTTTGTCATAGAACCGGAATCAGGGGAGCTTGCTTGCGGAACTACCGGACCCGGCCGTCTTCCTGAACCCGAAAATATACTTGACAGGCTGTTGTTCTATCTTTCACCCAAAGATATGAAAGGCAAAAGGATACTTGTAACCGCCGGTCCGACTCGCGAATTTATCGATCCGGTTCGGTTCATCAGCAATCCTTCTTCCGGCAAGATGGGCTTTGCGGTTGCAAGGGCTGCGGAACAAAGGGGAGGCGATGTTGTTCTGATAACCGGCCCGACAAGTCTTCCCGATCCAAATAACGTGACGGTGGTCAGGGTCGACACGGCCCGGGACATGGCTCTTGCCGTATTTGACCACATGGAAAATTCTGGAATAATTATTAAGACAGCAGCGGTTTCTGATTACCGCCCAAAGGAGCCCTGCGGACAGAAGATCAAAAAAGGAAAGGATGAACTGGTTTTGTCACTGGAAAAAACCCAGGATATTTTGAAAGAGGTTGGGAGGAGAAAAAAAGACCGTATACTCGTTGGGTTTGCTGCGGAAACGGAAAACCTTGAAGCGTATGCCGAAAAAAAACTGGTTGAAAAAAATCTTGATATTATTGTGGGAAATCTCGTGGGGCGGCCCTCTTCGGGTTTTGGTGTTGACACCAATACGGTGACCCTGTTTTATAGAGACGGCACAAAAGAGGCTATTCCCGAAATGCAAAAAGATGATGTTGCCCATATTATTCTGGACCGAATATTAAAAAAAGTGTGAAGTGATCTAAAATGAGCTAAAGTTAAGGAAAGCGCTGCGGCGCAACATGATGTATTATTAACGTATTGCTTTTGTCTAAAAAAACAGCGCATTTTTTAACAAAATGTTGAGGTCTGGATGTCTTATAAAAGCGATTTTGATACGGTGCTGGAAGAACTCTGCGAAACCTTCCGATTTTTATCCGAAACCGGTTGCCGTGGTTTTAACTGTTCAAAGAAAGGCCTTAAAATAATGGAATCTTGGGGGCATAACCAGGTACTTTTACCCGAAACCCTGGAGGCGATCCGAATTGATCTGGGTGAATGTCGTCGCTGCCGGCTTTCGGAAAGCCGGAAAAATATTGTTTTTGGTGCCGGTGATCCTCATGCAAGACTGGTGTTTGTGGGTGAAGGTCCGGGCTATGATGAGGATCAAAAAGGGGAACCTTTTATCGGGGCTGCCGGCCGTCTTCTTACAAAAATAATAGAGGCCATAAAGTATACCCGCGAGCAGGTTTATATATGTAATATCATAAAGTGTCGCCCGCCGGGCAACAGAAATCCCCTGCCGGACGAGATAGAGGTATGTTTGCCTTTTTTAAAGCGTCAGCTTGCGACCATAAAACCGGATGTTATATGTGCCCTGGGGGCATTTGCCGCACAGGCACTGCTTGAAACAACCATGCCTATTTCAAAACTCAAAGGGCGTTTTCATGATTACAACGGGATACGGGTTTTGCCCACATATCACCCGGCCTATCTTCTTCGCAACCCCGGCAAAAAGCGTGATGTCTGGGAAGATATGAAAAAATTGATGAAGGCATTGGATGCTTAGTTCCTTATTTATAATTTTTGTGTTTTTTATGGCAAAAAATATCTAAATTTATTGAGTGTGAAGTGCCTAAAGTGACCTAAAGTGCCTAAAGTTAAGGTATTCTGCCAATTTTATCTAAAATAAATAGTCGGAGCGTAGCGACTCCTTCACGCGGCGCAAGCGCCTGCGCTGCGCGAACTTTAGATCACTTCAAACTTTAGATCACTTTTAACTTTCCCGGTTTATCCGGGTTAAGGGTTACAGGAGAATAAAATGGGCAAGCAAAAACCATATGCAAAATATATCAAGCTTTTAATTTATCTGGTGATCATCGTCCTCATCAATGTGGCCGGCATGACCCTATTTTTCAGGATAGATCTCACATCAAACAGGATCTATTCCATATCCGAAGCAAGCAAAAAGGTGGTATCCACACTTTCCGAGCCGTTAACCATAAATGTGTTTTTTACCAAAAACCTGCCGGCACCGTACAATAATACGGAACGGTATCTTCATGATCTGCTTGAGGAATATGCGATCCATGCCAACAAATATTTTAACTACCGGTTTTATGACGTCAGCCCCGAACCTGAAGGGATCAACCCGTCGGCACAGGAAAACCAGAAATTAGCCAAAAATTATGGGATCCACCCGGTTCAGATTCAGGCCTTTGAAAAAGATGAAGTAAAATTTAAAAAAGCTTACATGGGACTGGTATTAATTCACGGCGATATGGTGGAGCAAATTTCCACAATTACCTCCATCAATGGGTTAGAATATAAATTGACCACGGCCATACAGAAGTTGAACAACAAAATCAGTGCATTGTTAAGCCTTGCGGATAAAATTCAGGTCAAACTGTTTCTGTCTTCTTCCTTAAAATCTGTTGCACCGTATATGGGTCTTAGCGAACTTCCTGAATATCCCGGCAAGTTGAAAGAAATAATTAACGGCGTCAATTCCAAAAACTACGGGAAACTCGAATATACCTATATCGACCCCTCAACCGTGCAAACCGATCAGCAATCCTTGGAAAAGTATAACCTTATGCATCTCAAATGGCCTGATCTTTCAGGAGGTAAAATTCAAGCCGGCAGCGGCATGATCGGTCTTGTCATGGAATATAAGGAAAAAGTCAGGGAAATTCCCCTGTTAAGCGTCCTGCGCATACCGATCATCGGAACCCAGTATAATCTGACCGACATTGATGAACTGGAAGAAATCATCAACGACCATCTGGAAACCCTGGTCGATATCAACCAGGATCTTGGATATCTTGCGGATCACGGTACCCATGATATTTCGGCTTTCTCGCCAATGGGACAAAAAAATCCGGATTCGCTATCCACATTTGCAAGCCTGATCTCCCAAACTTACAGCATTAAACCGGTCAATTTAAAAGACCAGCCCATCCCCGGAAGCCTGAATTGTCTGGTTATCGCACGACCCACGGAAAATTTTTCCGATTACGAGCTTTACCAGATCGATCAGGCACTGATGAAGGGAACCAACCTGGCACTGTTCTTGGATGCCTTCAATGAAGTCAGGGATAACAGCCGGCAAAATTTTGGATTAAACCGGGGAGTAAATTATGTGCCCCTGGAAACCGGTCTTAACAAATTGCTGGTTCATTACGGAATCGACATGAAAAAATCGTATGTTATGGATGAAAATTGTCATAAGCAACGGCTTCCCAGGAGCATGGGCGGGGGGGAAAGACCCATATATTTTGCTCCGATCATCAAAAACAGATTTATCAACCATGACCTTAAATTTATGAACGGCATCCATGGGCTGGTTGCGGTTAAAATATCCCCTCTGGAACTGGATGAAGAACGGATTTCAAAAAACAAGTTAACGGCCGTGAAGCTGTTTTCATCGTCGGAAAAATCATGGGAAATGCGAGAAAATATCACACTGAATCCTATGTTTCTCAGCACCCCGCCTTCTGCTGATGAACTACAGAGTTTTCCATTGGCATATATTATTGAAGGGGAGTTTCCCAGTTATTTTGCGGGAAAACCCATCCCTGAAAAAACATCGGATGAGACGGATACGGAAACCAAGGATAATGAAGAAAGCAGCAATGAATCCGGAGCTAAAAAAGAGAATATCGACCTGTCCAAGATAAAAGGCCGGGGAGACTTTATACCAAAAGGCAAACCCGCTAAAATCTTTTTGATGGCTTCGTCGGAAATGTTAAAGGATACTGTTCTGGATCCTGAAGGTGACAGCCCTAACGACATGTTTGTTTTGAATACCATAGATGCCCTGAACCACCGGCAGAATATCGCCACAATGCGAAGCAAGATTCTCCGTTTTAATCCGTTACATGATACCGGAGCGTTTACAAAAACATTTGTCAAGTCTTTTAATATCGCCGGACTTCCGGTGCTTGTCGTGTTTTTGGGATTGATTATTTGGCTGAGCCGCCATTCAAGAAAAAAACGGATACAAATGATGTTTCGGAAATAAAAAGTGACTAAAGTGACTAAAGTTTGAAGTGAGCTAAAGTTGATGAAAGTGCCACCGGTGCACACATTTAATATTTAAATTGATAGGGGTTACGGTGAAACTTAAAAAAGAATATTTCATACTGGCAGGCGTCATGGTTGCGTTGATCCTTTATCTTGTTTTGCACCGTTCAAACCGGACACATTATAAGCTTCCGGATATTGCCTCGGTTTCCGGGAAACAGATTTCAAAACTGAAGATCGGCAAGCCAGGCAAGACCATTGTTTTGAATAAAAAAGACAACACCTGGCACATCGGGCCCAAAGCATATCCTGCTGATTCTGAAAAGGTCAAAAACATGCTCGACGTGATTGAAAAATTGACACTCACAGCTCTTGTCTCAGAATCAAAAAATTATGTCCGTTATGATTTGGCTAATGATAAAAAAATTACTGTAAAAGCCTGGCAAGGAAAAACGCTGAGCCGCGAATTTGATATCGGCAAAGCGGCGAACACCTATCAGCATACCTTTGTCAGATTGGCCACGGATCCTAATGTCTATCACGCCAGAGGGAATTTCAGGCAAAAATTTGACCCGACCGTTGATGAGTTGCGAGATAAAACCGTTTTGGCTTATACGCAAAAAGATATCCGTGAAATTACGCTTACCCATGACAAAAAAACCATGACTCTGAGTCAAAAACAGGTTTCCGAACAAGAAGACAAAAAAAAGGATAAACAAGACACAATTTCTGAGAAGCCCGAAACAAAAATAGTCTGGCAGGATGCTGAGGGTAAAAAAATTGATAATGCCAAGGTGAACCGTCTCTTAAGTTTCCTTAATCGACTGGAGTGTGAAACATATACAACCGACGAGAAAAAAGAGGATTTAAAAAACCCGACCTATGCCCTTACACTAAAAGGAAAAAAGGAGTATGGGTTTTCCGTATTTGCTAAAACAGATAAAAACGAGAAAAATTATCCGGCAATTTCCTCGGAAAACGATTACCCTTTTTTACTGTCCGATTCCCAGGTGAACAGTATTAAATCTAAAATTGAAGATATTATGGAAATAAAAAACAAGTGAAAGTTTAGCTTTATGAATTATTGGATTGCACGTTGCCTTAACAGATGATCCGCAAGAACAAGATAGACCATGGCCTCGCAAACCACATTGATGCGGGGTATGGCCGAAACATCATGACGTCCTCGGGTTGAAATTGTGGCTGGTTTTCTTGACGCATCAATTGTTTTTTGCTCGATCAAAATGGAAGGAATCGGTTTAACCGCCACGCGAACCACAATATCATCTCCGTTGGATATTCCGGCCAAAATACCGCCGGCGTTGTTGCTGGAAAAGCCCTGAGGAGTTATGGGATCATTGTTTTCAGAACCAAGCTTGGCCGCAGCTTCAAATCCGGAGCCGATCTCAACCCCCTTGACCGCACCGATACTCATCAGCGCTTTTGCCAGATCCGCATCGATTTTATCAAATACCGGATCTCCCAATCCGGGTGGGACTCCTCTTGCCAGAATCTCCACGATACCACCGATTGAATCTCCCATTTTTTTTACCTGCAAAACACGTTCTTCCATCTTTTCAGCGGCTTCCATATCCGGACAATAGAACATGTTTTTATCAATCACATCCGGATCACACTTTTTTGCCCGTATACCACCGAGTTGCATTGTATATGCAAAAACCTCAATGTTTTCTCTATCCAGAATTGCCTTTGCCACAGCACCGGCCGCCACTCTGGCCACGGTTTCCCGTGCAGATGCCCGCCCGCCTCCGCGCCAGTCCCGTATGCCGTACTTGGCCATGTAAGTTATATCCCCATGCCCCGGTCGAAAAAGATCTGCATACGGCTCATACGCCCTGGAATCTGCGTCTTTGTTGTACACCATGATCATAATCGGCGTGCCGGTGGTCATATTATCAAAAACACCGGCCATAATAACCGCCTGATCCGGCTCCTTCCTCGTCGTGCTTGCCGCTGATTTCCCCGGTCGTCT
>JAUVTO010000093.1 GCA_030601485.1 Desulfobacterales bacterium
TCCGGCTCGATCACCAGTGATTGTTCGTACGCGTTTATGGTTTCGGCGTACTTTTTTTCGCTGAAATAAAGGTCACCAAGCGTGCTGTAAAGATTCGGATTGTCTGGGGTCCTGTCAATCTCTCTTTGTATTATATTTTCGAAAAAATGTTTGTTTAACATCTTGCCGGTTTCACCATAATTCAAATTATATCCGATACCTCCGATTAACAGTATTCCCACCAGATAAGCGGCGATGCTTTTTTTTATTTTGTTGTCATGGCGAGTTATCCAGGTCCTGTCCGTTTCACATCTTTTCAAAAATTCTATCCGTTTTTTGATGCTGAAGTGGTGCCAGTTGGGTTTGTCGTATGGCTCACCGCTTGTTGCCGCAATTTTTTGAAAGCAGGAGATAAGCGGTAAGGCACTGTCGAAAAGTGTGTACACATAAGTGTCTGCCTGGCGCTCGAAATTACGCATAAAATAACCGAAAATAAAACGGAAATAGATCAGGAAAAATATAATAATTATGAAACTGAAAATCGATGAAGTTACCGTGGTCTGATCGAGACCGGTATGGCTTATAAATCTGTATATGGGTTCCGTAAAGATAATAAAATATACCAGCAGGTCAAACGTGGCAAAAGAGATCAGCATATATCCCACAAAAAAGACCAGATAAAAAATAAGATGTTTTTTCTTTATGTGACCGATTTCGTGGGCAATGACCGCATCAACCTCCTCGGGTTCAAGGAATCGCAACAGGTCTTTGGTAATGAGGATGTAGCGGAATTTTTTGACCAGCCCCATCACACCGGCGGTTATCATTCTGCCTCCGAATATGGGCCAGTATAGAATCTCAGCATATTCAAGCCCCGCTTTTCGGCACAGGTTTTCGATCCGTTTTCTATAGTAACCGGTTTCCAGGGGCTTGCATCTCCAGAATTTCTGAATTATTGCCGGGCCTGCTACGGCAATCGCAAAAAGAAAAATAAAGAAATAGGCCATCTGACCTTCAGTTGTGGAGAGAAAACGTTTCGGTGGCTCAAAGGGCAGGGCATTAATGATGTCGGCAACTCCGGAAAGGAGCAGCCAGGGTAACAGTACGGGTACGGAAAAAGAAATTTGAGATATAATATATGAACTTCTGGAAACATCGGAGCCGGAGAGAATTTTATAAGTTCCATGGGCACAGGCCCATACAATTGCAAGGTAGCATATAAAAAGGCCTAAAAATAAAAGCGCCTGTAACGTCGGGATAATGGAAAGAAAGTGAATGTCTGTCAAAAAAGATGAAAGGCTCAGGCCGTAAATATCGATGGAAAAGAGCACGATGGCTATTATGGATTGCCGGGTTACCGTAGAGCTGAATTTATGGCTGAGTTGAGCAAAACTTTCCCTGGAAAGCCTCTTTTCTATTCTGTGAAACTGTACCCGGGTGATCCATGTGAAAATAACAATCAGCCCGATAAACAAAAATAAGGTTTGTATCGAGGTAAAATTTGTCTCTTCCGAAGGATGGTAGGTGCTGTATATAAGAAGGACAATGATGAAGTATATGAAATTGCTAAACATAGAAATATTTATTTTGCCCTAAAACCTGGTTTTTTGGGCCAGGTCAGAGTTCTCCGGCTCTGTCTGAAGAATTGCTGTAAGAGTTTGAAGTGAGCTAAAGTTAAGGAATTCTGTCAATTATATAAAATCAACGGAGCGAAGCGACACCATAACTTTAGGCACTTTAGATCACTTTAGACACTTTTAACTTTAGATTACTTTACTCACTTTCAACTTTAGTCACTTTAGACACTTTCTCTTTGTAATACCTCTCTTTTTCACTGTAGATGCAGCCGCAATACTGCTGGCGATACATTCCCAAGCGTTTTGATTCCTCGATACCTTGTTTCCATCCATCACGAAAATCATGGTAGTAAAATCGTACTCCCACAGCTTTGCCGACCGCTTGGCCTATGGATTTTATCTGGTCGTGTTTCTGGAAGTTACTGTACAGGAGTGTGGAGGTAAAATAGTCGAACTTACCCCGCTTGGCCACCAGTGCCGTGGATCTTAAACGGTCATGGTAGCAGTACGAGCAGCGCTTCGATTCCCTGAAGACCACGTTCCGGATAAAACCTTCCAGATCATAACCTTCCTGGTAAATGACCCTAAGATCGATGGTTTCAGCATAAGACTGCAATGTTTCCTTGCGTTTCATACATTCCGTATACGGGTGTATATTATGTTTGTAGAAAAAACCCATTATATCGAAACCTTGATTATCAAGGGTTTTTACAGTGTATATTGCGCACGGGGCGCAGCATATGTGAAGCAGGATCTTCATTCTCTTTTTCCGAAAATAGCGGTTCCGATACGGACAAGGGTTGCCCCTTCCTGGATAGCAACTTCAAAATCACCGGTCATGCCCATGGATAGTTCAGTCAAACTAACATTCAATAAACCCTGTTGCTCGAGACGGTCTCTCAGACCCCGAAGGGCTGCAAAATAGGGCCGAACCTTTTCAGGAGCGTTGAAATAGGGCGGCATGGTCATAAGCCCTTTAACCGACAGATTCTCAAGATGGCTTATATCCTTCAGAAGATTGTGTGTATCTTTGACATTTACTCCTGACTTTGAAGCTTCCTCACTGATATTGACCTGTATCAGAACCTCCTGGATTTTATTAATTTTACGTGACTGTTTGTCTAATTCACGGGCCAGTTTAAGCGTATCAACGGAATGGATCAGGTCAAAGAGTCTCACGGCGTACTTGGCCTTGTTGGATTGAAGATGCCCGATGAAGTGCCACGATACCGGGTATGTTGCCAGATCGTTGAACTTTGTCCGGGCTTCCTGAACATAGTTTTCTCCAAGAATGGTGGCGCCGGCCCGGATGGCTTGTCGGACCCTGTTTGTTGGAACGGTTTTGCTTACCGCAACCAGACGGATTGTTTCAGGGTCACGGCCGCAGGCACGGGCCGCCGTTTGAATAAGGTTTTTTACGTTTTGCAATCTTTTTATCAAATCTTAAAATCCCCCTTTATGAGAAAAGAGACCAAAAAGAACTCTGGTTATTTCATCGACGGGAATTGTCTGAACGCGACACTCTTTTTCAAAGTGTTAAATTGTTACATTACTGTTAAACATTTAACTTATTCGAATTATATGTTATATTGTTTATGGCCAGTACGCCTTCCTTTATAAGGAATTCAATGACCTCACAAACCGGAAGCCCCACAACATTGGTGTAAGAACCGTTGATGCTTTTAACCAGAAAGGTGCCCAGCCCTTGAATGGCGTATGCTCCTGCTTTGTCAAAAGGCTCGTTTGTATGTATGTACCACTCAATTTCTTGATCGGTAAGATTTTTAAAAAGAACTTCTGTTTTAACTGTTTCGGAAAATTTTCGTTGTTTCTTTCTGCAGCAGATTGAATAACCGGTAAAAACCTGATGTGTCCGTCCGCTGAGCTGTTTTAACATGGTACGGGCCTCGGCTCTGGAACCGGGCTTTCCGAGTATGGTCTGGTCTTTCAGGACAATGGTGTCAGCACCGATAACCCATTTTTCAGGATATTTTTCTGATACATTATCGGCCTTGGCCTCGGATAGAACCCTAACATAGGTTTCAGGCGAAGTTATGGGCACGGATGTTTCATCGATGCTGCTCGGAATTACAGAAAATGAAAGACCTGCCTGTTCTAACAGATACTGTCGCCTTGGGGAACGGGATGCAAGTATTAATAACGGGTCATCATTTGAATTTTTCATGGGGGCTAATTATCAAAAGAAATGAGGTTTGACAAGTATCAAACCTAAAAAGCCCGCGATAAGTGTAACTTACTGACAAGCTTACAATAACTTGCTGGCAATTTCATAAATGTTGGCAAAAGCATGGCTGGACTGGTCAAGATTGATTAGAGGGGCCATGTCGGAAACCATTGCACTGATCTGCCTGTCATAAGACACGCTAAACAACTCTGTGGATTGTACGGTTAAATACTTTTCAGCAACAATCTGTACAATCCGACCCGCATTTTTTTCTTTGTTATCCCTGGCCATGTTGGTAATTACTGTCAGACGAATATTTTCAATCTCTTTTTTTAAAACGTCCATTACATCTTTTCCGCCCGACTCCTCAATGAACTGAAGAAGCTCTTTGACTGTTCGGATTTTGAGCACATTTTTTGGATCCATGGCTGTTTTAATAAGCGCTTGGAGAGATGGGGTTTTGCTAGAGAGACGACTTAATTTTCGGTAAACCGCATTTCGAATAAATATATATGCATTCTGAATCGATGTCGGCTCCGGTGTTAGGACGATAATTTTTTTATTGGCGGCAAGAAAGAAATCGAGGACATTAAAAGAAGTCCCGGCGCCAAGATCGAGCATCACATAGTCGGCATCTAACCTTGAAAAGTGGTTAATAAGTTTCACTTTTTGGCTAAAATGTGGGTTGGCCAGGGAAAGGACGTCACTGGCGCCGCTGATGAGGCGAAGGTTTTGGGCCTCGGTGTCGATACAGATATCCTCTAATGCTTCGGATTTTTTGGTGATAAAATCGTTTAGAGTCTTTAATGGACTTTTAATTCCCAACAGGGTGTGCAGGTTGGCCCCGCCCAGATCTACGTCCACAAGGACAGTCCGTTTGCCCATCCGGGCAAGCCAAAAAGCCAGGACGGTACTCACAACACTCTTTCCAACCCCGCCCTTGCCTCCGCCGATGGCCCATATTTGCGGGGGTGATTTCCTGTCGGTATTTTGTTCTTCTCTCACGTGTCACCTTTCCGTCACTACTTTTCCAAAAGCGAGTTCCATAAACTCCATATCAGATTTTGCTCTCCCTCGGATCCATAACAGTATTCTTTCAACAGCTCACGGTCAATATCGGTCATCTCTTTGAACTGGATGCCGACAATGACTGTTGTTTTTCCTTCCAGGGGAACATCCTTGCCCCAGACAATAGTACCCAACATATTAATCTCAATAGATTCTATGGGTAAACACATCTGGATTTTAACATTTCTTCCGACCAGGTTAAAAGAATGACCGATTTGATACTTGGCACCCAAAATAACAGATGCGCCGCCTAAAGAAATATCATTCGTGAACCCGGAAAGCTCCAAAGGGGCTCTATCTCCATGATCCTGGAAAACTTTAAGATTTACCTGTGTGGGGAGCTGGTGCCGGACGGTTTTTCGAACTATTTTTGTAAATTCTTTTTCATCCGATTCCAAACGGGCCTGGTAGAGGCGATCGACCAACGGCTCGACATCAGGGTTTTGTCTGCAAATTTTCGTCAGCATGGATTTGGAGATTTCGGCCAATTCAACACGAGTGATTGTCTTAATTTCTGTTTTAGATGCTTTTTCCTCTTCAAATGGATAAATTTCACCAAAAAAGTCGTTTTCGATAAGGTCCTTCTTTGTTTTTTTCCGGATCTTTTCATCCTTTTTCAAAGGATGGTGGGTGGTTTGTTCCAGGGCTCCGGAAACCACGAAACTCATATGAGTTTCCCGGTCACCGAATTTTTTCACCATGGTTTGTTCAGGAATATACCGGGGAGTCAGTTCATTCATAAAAGCGATAAGTTGCTCAAATGCCAGCCCGGCAACAAAACGCTGCACCGGAACTTCTTTGGAACTGCCTTTATGAAGGTCTGAATAGAATTCCTGTTCTTCCTGATGGGATGGCTTGGCGAGACGCCACTCAAAGATTTTGGAAACAATGGCCCGCAACGTCTGGCCTGCTTTTGTAAAAAGGTCGGCCGATATTCTGTATGCATCGACAGCGTCAAACGATTTTTCTTGTGCCAGGAAGTCCGCAAAGACTCTATGGAGTCGCGGATTATCTGGAAAGATATTTAAGAGGTTTTCAAACTCTGAGAGAGAGTCGATGGTGATTGAGCCGTCAATAATACGGGTTACGGTGCTGTCGCGCATGTCAATGCTGTTGTCCATAATTCACCTTAAAGGTTTTCTCGGATTTTCATGATTTCTATAATTGTATCTATACGCTGGTTCATGATCTCGCTTTTTTTATGGGAAAGGAGTAATATCTCGTAAAATGATTTCATTTTAGTGTCGAATTTCAGCAAGATATCACCAAAATGCGCAAGTTTTGCACTCATGGATTTATTCTGATTATAAACATCTTCGCCAGAGGGATCAGACGGCGCTGAAGACTCCTTTTCTCTGAACGCGGTTATCAATTTTTCAAGGTCTTTTTTTTCCCCGTCCGAAAGACCAACAATTATTTCTGTCTGGTATTTATCAGTCATGTTGTCACCGAAAAAGGGGCTTCGCCCCAATTGGAATGATGGAATGATGGAGTAATGGAATGATGGGTTTGAAGGAGTTTTTTACAATTAAAATGGTTTAGTTCCGCCTTTACTCCCAATATTCCAGCATTCCAGTATTCCAGCATTCCATTCTTATGGTATAGACAGTTTGTCAGTAAAAAACCTTATATTTCAAGATGTTGTAGAATTTCCAAGACGTTTAATTATGCTTTTTAAATTCTTTGTTAATCATAGCGTCTATGGCGGCAATACTTTCATCGGCTGTTTTCAGAGAGTTGGGAATCTTGCCGATATGTTTTGAATTGATGCCGGACTTCTTTTTCAACAGATTAAAACCAAGCAATAGAATAATAACAATGGTAAGAAAATTTAACAGGATTAGCATATATGTCTGAAGATTGTAGTTTTCCCCGGTAGAAGGTAGTGATTCAGCCTGTTTTAGCTTTCCCTGCTCTGTCTTTTCACCCGGTGTACCCTGGGTCTTTATGGGAGAGGCAGGGACTTTTGTTTCTTTTGCTGGA
>JAUVTO010000066.1 GCA_030601485.1 Desulfobacterales bacterium
TCTCCAATTCAGTATTCTGACAACAAGCTTAAATAATTCGTAATTCCTGAATCCCTAAATTTTTACCCCGTTAAATCCGTTTTTGCATCTATTTAACCGGGGCCTAAATCCATGTAAAAAGGACTTTTTACATGGGCATCATGATTTAATGAATTTCAAAATCCAAATCATCGGGCAGATTTATTATATCTTTCCATTCTTTATTTTCTTCCTTTTTATCGATAGTCTTTTCCCGATCGCTTTCCGGCGGCTCTTTCTTGTTTTCACCGATGTCTTTACACATGGTTAAATATCTCTTTAATTTTACTTGGCACTTTCCATAATGAGTCGGTTTCAATATATAATTTTTTCAAGGTGTCTTCAATGGAGGAGCGTTTCTTTTCGAAAGCAGGCCCTTGCAGATTTTTCGGAACGTTGATTTCATCTCCGAACCTGATGATGACACGGGAAAAGGGCTTTGGGACAATGAACCGGTCCCAACTGTTGAATACCCATTTTTTTTCAGCAGAGATAATGGTTGGGATAATGGGCATTCCTGAAACCTTTGAGATTATAAGCAATCCGGGTTTAACAACAGCCCGTGGACCTCTTGGGCCATCGACGATATGGACGATTTTGTACCCCTTTTTCGCAAGTGTGCAAACTTCTCTCAAAGCTTTTTTTCCCCCGCGTGAAGAGGAGCCTCTCACCGGATGCCCTCCAAGTTGATTAACAATTCTGGAAATAAGTTCTCCGTCCTTGCTCTGGCTTATCATAATTGAAATCGGCTTTCGCCTTGCGACAAAGGTGATGCCCGGGAAGAATCGCTGATGCCACGAAGCATAAATCGGAACCTGTCCCCTTTTAAGAACGTCCAGCTCAATCCCAGGGTTAGTGACTCTGGTCCTGTAAGTCGAAGATATGAGCTTTACAATTAAAAGCCCTATATAAACAAATATTTTCTGATATATTAAATGCTTCAACATTTAACCGTTAATCTTATTTCTCCATGCCGGCGAACATTGATGGCGTCGTAAAAAGTCGAAAAACACCCTTTTTTGTCATTCCGGCAAAAGCCGGAATCCAGTAAATTCCATGGCTTCTGGATGCCGGATCAAGTCCGGCATGACGGTTTTAGGACTTTTTACGAGACCGTCAACATTTAAAGGAGCAAAAGATCTTTCATCGGAATTATTACATGAAATTCAGGTAGTAACCTTTTGTTGCCAAACTACTTTCAAATCTTTTTTTTGTCAACAAGACATGTATGCTATTTTGCGACGATTTCAGGTTGTTATTGGAAAGAATACTCCAATATCATAGTTGGTGTCCATCCATAAATGAGGATTTTTGTTCAAGATCAAGCCTCCGGCCTCGCTTCCAGCCCGTAGGGCTTACAGGCCGGAGGGTAGGACCTACGCCCCGGAGGGGCATGTAAAAAAATAACCACCCCAGTACGATCTGCCGGACCTACGGGACAGGCAGGCATATGTTTGATATTCCGAGGATTATTTTTTTAACATAACACAGAGATTGGGCAAAAAGACCATTTATGGATGGACAATAGTTGACTTCCGATGGAGGGTATGTTTGATTATCAGTCTCCCGACGGGATTGCCATACAGCGTGAAGATAAAATGATATTTGCCAATCCTGATGAACTCGTAAAAAGTCATTTTGTGAACGACATTGAGAAATCAGACTTTTTACGAAACCGTCAATCCCAGTATGAAGAAAATACTGGAAAGACCACGAAATGAAAAAGTATCAACAAATTAATGAAGCAAGGATGGTGCTGGAATTGTCTGAACATGCAACCATGGAACAAATCAAGTACAATTATAGAAATCTCATCCGTAAATGGCATCCGGACCGGTGCAGTGAAAACAAAAAAAAATGCAAAGAAATGACAACCCGGATTATCGATGCATACCGGATTATTAATGATTACTGTAAAAACTATAAATTTTCTTTTTCCGAACAAGAAGTCAAAAATTATATATCGGCAGAAGAGTGGTGGTTTGAACGTTTCGGCATGAATTCCCTTTACAGTGATGAACAGAAATAAAGAATCCTGGCCCAAAGGACCAGGCTTTGTTTTATCCCCAGAGGGGATTTGCTTTGTTGGAAGTTCATTGACTTATTGAAATCCCAAAAAACAAATCCCAAAAAACAAATAAATAACAACATGCGGCGCAGCGTGAGCGCCTGCGCTGCGCGTGACCGAAATTCAAAATTCCAAACCTTATAATCGTGAAGAAGGCCAAACGAATTGAAAAAGATATTTTCAGCAATACTGGAAAAATCGGAATAGTCAGGGTAATTGGTATTTAGAGTTTGAGACCTGCCCGCTCGTGCCTTGCAATGGCAGGCGGGTTTGTTTAGAATTTGGTGCTTGAGATTTGGAATTTATTTGTGATTTGGTGCTTGGAATTTGTGATTTTAGACACAAAACTCCAAGGCAGAGCCATCTATCTCTGACCTGGCTCTCCGAGGCGTAGGCTCTACGAGCCGGAGGCCCAAAGGACCATGTTTTCAATGTAAAAATAAAATGGTGGTTCATACTTTTTATAATAACGAATAACGGATAACAAATAACTTCCAATCGAGCGTTTTCGCTCAATTGGGGTAATAGGGACATAAAATGAACGATATAGAATGTACGCACAACAACAAATCAAAGGGTGGATCGCAAAAACCTGCTTCTGAAATCCAAAACATTTTGGTTTTTCAGCAAAATGGCAGCGGCATCAAAAAGATAGAGGGTGTCAGACAATACGGAAACAACTGTTTTTCCCTTGAAATCGTATCAATTGATGTTCGTCTGCCAACAGTTATCGACGATACAAAAGAGTATATACCCAGAAACATTGAGGCTGACCTGGTTCTGGATTATCTGAAACATCCGGACCTTTCTTATGACCTTGCCGTTGTTTGCCGGGACAAAAAAATTCCCGTGGTCGCCTCGGGAAAGAAATTTCGTGTCAAAGGAGCTTTTACCCCCCCGATCTGATGCGGGCTCTCCCGGCAGGTCTGCCTGGGTAATTATGGAATCAAGTTTGGAGCACCGGAGTTTGATGTGAAGGTTGTTGATGGCATTATTACCCGAATCAACGTGCTGCGCGGGGCTCCATGTGGCGCGACATGGGAAACAGCACGTCGCGTTGAGAACCTTCCCGTTGAGGAAGCAATAGTTCGTATCGGTCTGGACGTGCAATACTACTGCATAGCAGACCCTGCAGGCTGGGACCCGATTTACGGCAAAAGCCCGGTCCATCTGGCAGGCAAATTTCACGCGGCTGCACTTAAAAAAGCCTTAAAAAAAGTTTGACGCCGTCGTAAAAAATCTTTTGCGAGGGACTTTGACCATTTTCGAAATACAGATATGTTGAAAAAAATTGAGTCGCTTTTACCCAAAGCGCTTAGTGCCGACAGACACGCAATCCGCCGTGAAATAATACGGATTAAACAATCCGGCATCAAAACCGCGTCTGAAGATAAAATTAAAAACAAACTGGTTCGGCTGGAAAAAAGGCTTCAAACATCCATCAAAAAGAAATCATGGCGAAAAGCAAACCGCCCGAAACCGATCTATAATGATGCCCTCCCCATTTTTTCAAAAAAAGACGAAATTATAGATTCCATCTCTAAAAACCGGGTGGTCATAATTTCCGGTGAGACCGGCTCCGGTAAAACCACCCAAATACCGAAATTCTGTCTGGCAGCGGGACGCGGCATTGACGGCAAGATCGGCTGTACTCAGCCGAGAAGAATCGCTGCAACCACTGTCTCCGTGCGTATAGCCGAAGAACTCGGAGAAGAGCTGGGCAGGTCCGTGGGGTATAAAATCAGATTTAAAGATAAAACCGGTCCCCATTCGTTTATTAAAATAATGACAGACGGTATCCTTCTGGCCGAAACCCAGAATGATCCGTATCTGAATGATTACGATACCATCATCGTTGATGAGGCCCATGAAAGAAGCTTGAATATAGATTTTATTCTGGGAATTTTAAAAACCCTTTTAAAAAAAAGAAAAAACCTTAAGATTGTCATAACCTCTGCAACCATCGACACGGAAAAATTTTCAGCGGCTTTTAACAATGCTCCGGTGATAGAAGTATCCGGTCGCATGTACCCGGTCGAAATACAGTATTCCGCAACGGACTCAAAACTGGAAGAAAATGATGAACAAACCCATATTGAAATGGCTGTCAGTGCAATTGACAACCTGCAAATAAAAAGCCGCTTTGGGGATATCCTCGTCTTCATGCCCACCGAACAGGATATTCGAGACACCTGCGAACTCATCAAAGCAAAAAATTACAAAAACACCGCTATCTTTCCTCTGTTTGCCAGACTTGCAGGTTCCGAGCAATCAAAAATTTTCTCCAACATTTCCGCCAGAAAGATAATTATTGCAACCAATATTGCTGAAACTTCCATAACCATACCCGGAATTAAATATGTCATCGACACCGGACTTGCTCGCATATCCCGGTACACGCCAAGATCAAGGACCACCTCCCTTCCGGTCACCGCAATATCAAAAAGCAGCGCCGATCAGCGGAAAGGAAGATGCGGCAGGGTGCAAAACGGAGTATGCATACGCCTTTTTTCTGAACAAGAGTTTGAGAACCGCCTGCTTTTTACGCCGCCCGAAATTTTAAGAGCCAATCTCGCGGACGTCATTCTGAGAATGATCTCACTGAACCTGGGCGATATATCGGATTTTCCATTTATTGATCGGCCTGCATCAAGGAGCATCCAGGATGGGTTTGATCTCCTCTACGAACTCGGAGCCATCGTTCCCGGGCCCCGCCAAAAAAAAACAACGGCAAAAACAAACTTTTCGCTCACTGAAAAGGGTAACCTTATGGCAAAAATGCCGGTTGACCCCAGAATATCCCGGATGCTCATTGAAGCACAGACCCAGGGATGTCTTGAAGAGATAACGGTAATTGCCGCTGCGCTGAGCATACCGGATCCCAGAGAACGACCCGCAGAAAAAGCTCGAGAAGCGGATCAGATTCACAAAACGTTTAATGATCCTTCATCCGATTTTATCACCCTTCTGAATATCTGGCGAAAATACCAGCAAACCCGTCAAAAAGAAAAAACCGCAAAAAGCATAAAGAAATTTTGTAAGACCCACTTTCTTTCTTTTAGAAGGATGAGGGAATGGGGGGATATTCATTCCCAGATTTCTGAAGTACTCAGAGAATACGGTTTGGATTGTAACACATATCGGGACCAGGGCGCTCGTATAAAAAAGAGCACTCCGGCTCAACCGTCAAAATCCAAACATCCTGCTCAACACTCTGAATTCGAAAGTCTTTACGCTTCCATTCACAAATCGATTTTAAGCGGTTTTCTCTCTAATATTGCAATGAAAAAGGAAAACAATATTTTTCAAGCCACAAAAGGAAAAGAAGTAATGATCTTTCCGGGATCAACCCTTTTCAACAATTCAAAAACATGGACTGTGGCTGCTGAGATGGTTGAAACATCGCGACTTTTTGCCAGGACGTGTGCAAACATTGACAGTGACTGGCTGGAAAAACTGGGTGAAAACCTGTGCAAATATACCTATCTTCATCCACACTGGGAAAGAAACCGGGGTGAGGTTGTCGCTTCCGAACAGGTAAGTCTTTTTGGTCTTATTATCGTTCCTCAAAGACCCGTATCCTATGGCAGGATTGACCCTGAGCAGGCATCTGACATTTTTATTCAAAGCGCGCTGGTTCACGGTGATGTTAAAAAAAAGTTTGATTTTATGCTGCACAACCAGAAACTGATCGATGAGGTTTGGGGTATGGAAGATAAGATCAGAAAAAGGGATATCCTTGTCAGTGATGCCGAATTGTTCGAGTTCTACCATAAAAGGCTAAACGGATGTTATGATATGAGAACCCTTTCAAGACGCATAAAACAAAAAGGCGGCGACCTTTTTTTGCGAATGAAATTAGAGGATATTCTTCGTTATCATCCGGATGAAAAAGAACTGTCTCTTTACCCTGACAGAATTAATTTGGGAGAGCATCGATTTGATTGTGTCTACAAATTCGACCCCGACAAAAACCTGGACGGTGCAACCGTAAAAATACCCGTGTCCCATGCCCCAATGGTTCCGTCGGAATCTCTGGACTGGCTGGTACCCGGACTCTACAGAGAAAAAATAACCGCGCTTATCAAAGGTCTTCCCAAAGTTTTCCGTAAAAAACTGGTACCTATTGCAAATACCGTCGATGGTATCATCAATGAAATGCCAAAAACGCAACGTTCTTTGATAACAGAACTTGGCAATTTTATTTATAACCGCTTCGGTCTTGATATCCCCGCATCGGCCTGGCCTTGGGATCTTTTGCCGGACCATCTTAAAATGCGCATATCGATTACCGACCAGAAAGGCAAGGAACTTTGCTCGGGCAGAGATCCGTCAATTTTACGCCGGACTATTTCAGGCAAAATCGACCCAAAAGAATCGAGGGAATTCGAATCTGCCAGAAAAAAATGGGAAAGAACCGGCATAACCTGCTGGGACTTTCCGGATTTACCTGAAAGCATAAGCATAGCCGGTGAAAACAACTCAAAATGGCTTGTTTACCCCGGTCTTCAAAAAGCATCTCAAGAGGAAAAGAGCGTAAATTTATGCCTGTTCCTCCAACCGGAACAGGCGGTCGATTTTCATAAAGATGGTATCGCCAGGTTATTTGCCATCTATTTTTCAAAGGATCTAAAGTTTTTAAAAAAGGCTTTGACCCTGCCCAAAAAAAAAGAAAAAATGGCCAATTATTTTGGAGGGGCCAAACGCTTTGAAAAAAAGTTTTATGAAAGTATTATCAACACCCTGTTTTGTAAAAACATAAGATCCAAAGATGCTTTTTATTCACATGCCGAATCTGTGGCGCCTGCAATTCTCCCAAGCGGTCGAAAACTATTGGATCGAAGCATGTCTGTTCTTGAGGCTTATCATGAAACCAGAACCCTATTTTATAACCTGGAAATAGCTCACCGCACAAACCCTACTGCCATAAAATTTTTAGAAGACTTAAGAGAAGAACTTAAAAAGCTTGTCCCTGAAACGTTTATGGATCTTTACGACACCGATCGTCTCATCCACCTTGTAAGATATACAAAGGCTATCGGTGGACGTGCCCAAAGAGCTTTGGTTAATTTTGAAAAGGACAGGGCAAAGGAAAAAGAGGTCCGGTTTTTTACCGAACGCCTTAATAAACTGCTGCAAGAATTATCGCCGGCTGCATCTGCAGAAAAAAAAGCGGCTGTGGAGGATTATTTCTGGATGATTGAAGAATACAAAGTCTCTATTTTTGCACAGGAACTTAAAACCCCTGTTCGGATTTCTAAAAAGCGGCTTGAAAAAAAATTAAGGGAAATCCAAAGGATGGTATAAAAAGACCGGTGCTGGGTTGTATAGGCTTACAGAAAAATATTTTGGGGTTATTCTCATCCTCCCTGGAAACGAATTAAGGGAACAATTGGGGTGCGATACTTGAAACTGGAAACTCGAAACTTGGGAAAGAAATGACAATTCAGGTTGTTATCAAGTTTCGAGTTTCCAGTTTCTTGGAGTCGCACAGGAAAAATCTCTTCGGAGATCGTAACCCAAAAGCCCTAAAAACATTTTCTTGAAATCTATATATGTTAAAATCTGTCTGAAAGGGACGTATAATACAGCGCTTCATCTTCCCGTCCCCGTTTTCGACATCCGGCCGCATAAATCACACATTTTTGTTTGAGAGTTTTTACCGCCGCACGGTGCCGGGCACTTGAAAGCAGGTCGCTTTCAATTATTTTTTTTAAGGATTTTATTCGGAATTTGTCGAGACCCGGAGATGCGGAAAGCTGGTCATTATGTCCGCCCCGTTTAATGATCAGCGGAGTGTCAATAAGGTAAACCGGATATCGGCAGCTTATTCTGAGCCATAAATCATAGTCTTCGCAAGCAGGGAGTGTTTCATCGAAGCCCCCTACTTTTTTAAACAGCGAGCGTCTGATCATCACTGCCGACGGGCTGACCAGACACAGGGCTAATGAAGGTTCAAAAATCATTCCCCAAGGTTTTTTATGCCGTTTTTTGGGGTTGACACGGGCACCCTTTCTGATCCAAGTCTCTTCTGTCTGGCAGATTTGAGCATCCGGATTTTTGTTGAAAAACTCAACTTGCCGGAAAAGTTTTTGCGGCAGCCAGAGATCATCCGAGTCAAGAAAAGCGATAAAGCGCCCTGATGCTTCTGCAATCCCCCGGTTTCTTGCCGCACTCACTCCCTGATTGTCCTGCCTGAAAATCAGGATATCACCACGGTATGAATTGAGGATTTCAGGCGTATTATCGGTGGAGCCGTCATCAACAACAATAAGTTCAAAATCTTTAAAATCCTGGGCAAGAACTGAATCAATGGCTTCTTTGATTATCCAGCCCCGGTTGTAAGTTGGGATAATAACACTGACAAGTGGATTTTCTTGTTTTTTTTTCATTTTTTATACCCGGTTTTATTCCCGGAACTTTATTTAAACAACTATTTTAAATTATGCAACATTCAAAAGCTTTCGAAATAAAAGCCATCAAAAATTTACTTTTTCAAACCAGACCATTTTGAATTTATTCCATTTAAAACTTGACTTACTATAATTTTCGGTTATTAATTGAACGACATTCACTTAAAATCCAACCCTGTAAAAATATCTAACATCAGTATGTTAACCATATTCGATTAAGATGCATAGCATTTATTAGATGCTCATCATAAAGAAAGGAGGCGAGGTATAAGTTAGTAAGAATGCAGTTTTTTTATCATTATTAAACCATAACCGTTTAATTATTAAAGGAGGTACAAATGAAAAAAGCTTTAGTTATTGGCATTGCGCTTTTGTTCGGATTTGCTCTTTTTATGGGAGGGACACCGACAACCGCACAGGCTAAAACAACTTTTGTAACCATCGGTACCGGCGGGATCACCGGCGTTTACTATCCCACCGGCGGTGCCATTGCTAAGATGGTTAACAAAAAGCGTAAAGAGTATGGCATCCGCGCCACCGTCGAGTCAACCGGCGGATCGGTGT
>JAUVTO010000139.1 GCA_030601485.1 Desulfobacterales bacterium
TATGACTTTGTCAAAAATTGCTTTTATCGTCAATCCGCATGCCGGAAACGGTTCAACGGGATCAAAATGGTCTTATATTGAAGCGGTTGCCAGAGATCGTCTGGGTCATTTTGAAACTTATATGACACAAAAGCCCGGTGATGCGGTGATGTTTGCAGAAAATGCCGTTGCCAAAGATGCCGGACTCCTGGTCTGCGTGGGGGGAGACGGTACGCTTAACGAAGTGATCAACGGCATCATGATGCATGAAGAATCTATACGGTCAACCGTGACACTGGGTTTTGTCCCCAATGGCACAGGGTGCGATTTCGTCAAAACCCTCCCCATACCACAAAATATAGAACATGCCATTGATGCGATTGCCGGCGGTTTTGTTCGCACTATAGACTTGGGCAGACTTTCTTTTCACGATCATCGTGGTCATGAATGTGGTCGCTATTTTCATAATATAACAAGTTTCGGTCTGGGGGGTGACGTCGCTCAGAGGGTCAACAGGACTACTAAAGCGTTTGGTCCGTTTATTTCTTTTATGTGGGCGACGCTCATATCCATTTTTCTATACGGAAAGAAACAGATACGGATTAGAATCGATAACGGTTTTGAACAAAAGTTCACTGTCTGGAACGTGGCCGTTGCAAATGGTCAGTATCATGGCGGCGGTATGTGGGTAGCCCCGGATGCATCGGTTTATGACGGCCTTTTGAATGTGACGGTCATCGGAGATCTGACCCTTCCCGAAGTTTTTTTAAATCTTCCCAATCTTTACAATGGCAGGATACATGATATTGACAAAGTCGTTATATTGACCGGGAAAAAAATAGAGGCGGTGTCGGATCAGCCGGTACTTCTTGATGTTGATGGAGAGCAGCCCGGAATGATGCCGATTGTCATTCATGTGGTGCCCGGTGCTTTGAAAATTATTACAACCTAATATGGATAAAACGGAAAAGTGAAAAGTGAGCTAAAGTTTGAAGTGAGCTAAAGCCCGCCCTGGTGCGACTTGTTAGTATATTTTGGCTGGCCAACGCATCATTCCAAACCTGACTTTTTTACGTATAAAATAGTTTAATCGGTCTGGGCCAGGGTTAAGGAGTCGCTACGCTCCGGCTGTTTATATTAAATTGACAGAATTCCACAACTTTAGTCACTTTAGTTCACTTTAGTCACTTCACACTTAGTTGGCTGGTATAATTCAAAAACACTTCAAAATTATTTATGCAGAATTTAAATGCAAATGGATAAGCCAACCATGAAAAAAGCAAAAGATTATATCATTTTCCCGCTGGACGTTTCTTCTGTAAAGACCGCCAAACACTACGTTGAAACGCTTTCGGAATCGGTGGGCATGTTCAAAATAGGCCTGGAACTTTTTATCCGATCCGGGCCTGATATCATTGATTTCATAAAAGCGTCCGGGGCAGCCAGGATATTTTTGGATCTGAAACTTCATGATATTCCGGCAACGGTTTCACGTGCCATGCAGAATATTGCAGACTTGGGCGTTGCATTTGCAACGGTTCATTGCGGAGAGACTTCCAGAATGCTTGAAGCTGCGGTTACAGGAAGCAAGGACAAGGTCGGCGTCCTGGGCGTTACAGTTTTAACCAGCGTCTTGAATGAAGATATTCAATCCGCGGGCTTCAGGAAAATATTTTATGACGACCTGACAAAACTGGTAATCAAACGGGCGGCCATGGCAAAAGCGGCGGGCTGTAAGGGTATCGTCTGTTCTGCACTTGAAGTAAAAATGATAAAGGAAACATTCGGTCAAGACTTTGTTGCGGTAACGCCGGGGATACGTCCGGATTGGGATGCGGGCGGTAAAAATGATCAGCGGCGGGTAACCACACCGGCTCGGGCGGTTCAAGACGGATCCGATTATCTGGTGATCGGCCGACCCATCAGTGATTCAAAGGATCCAAAGGAAGCGGCCGCCCGCATTGCCGAAGAAATTCAAGCCGTCCTTTAAAATCTAATGAAAAGATTATATAATCGATCCTATTTTTTTGATCATGGAATTCATTTTGAATGCCGGCGGTGCGGGGTATGCTGTACCGGAGATCCGGGGATAATATATGTTGGGAAAGATGAACTTACGCGTATCGCCGAATACCTTTCTGTTCAGGTTCCCTTTTTCATTAAAAAGTATCTCTATCCGATAAAGACAGGATATAGTATTAAAGAACATGCAGATGGACGGTGTTTTTTTTATGAAAACGGGTGCACAATCTATCCGGTTCGTCCCTATCAGTGCAAAATATTCCCTTTCTGGTTTGAAAATTTACGTTCTTTAAAAAAATGGAAACGTATATCCAAGGAATGTCCGGGTATTGGTTGCGGCCCCCTCCATTCCAAAGAACAGATTCTAAAAATTGTTCAATCGAACATGGATCTTGTTGTAAAAAGGAAGGTATGCTTTTATGAAAATCTATAATTATCCATCAAAATCGGCTGAAAAAAGGATAATGTCAATTGTAAACAGAGGTCTTGGCTTTAAGAAGAAAGACATTCTGACGGTTACGCGCATCCTTGAGGATGTCAGGAAAAATCGGGATAACGCACTCATTAAATATACAAACCGGTTTGATTCTCCGGGATTGACCATAGACTCGATCAAGGCAACACGCAGGGAGATTGATACTGCTGCAAAAACAGTAGACCGTTCCTTTGTGCGTGCTTTAAATAGAGCGGTCAAACAAATCCAAGCCTTCCATGAACAGCAGTTTGTCAACTCATGGATTAACACAAAAAGGCCGGGTATTCTTCTTGGGCAGATGGTAAATCCCGTGGATACTGCGGGTGTTTACGTGCCGGGAGGAATGGGGGGGAAAACGCCTCTTGTCTCTTCAGTCTTTATGGGTGTTATTCCGGCCAAAGTAGCCGGTGTAAAGCATATCGCCATGGTAACTCCGCCGAACAGGAGCGGCAAAATAGACCCCCATCTTTTGACTGCCGCAAAAAAGGTAGGGGTTGATGCAGTTTACAAGGTCGGAAGCGCATGGGCCATTGCCGCTCTTGCTTACGGTACTGAGACGATTCCAAAAGTCGATGTTATCGTCGGGCCCGGCAATATTTATGTTACAATTGCCAAAAAGATCGTGGCAGGAACCGTAGGCATAGATATGATCGCAGGGCCGAGTGAAATTCTGGTTATTGCGGACAGCACCGCAAACCCTGCATTTATTGCAGCCGATCTCCTGTCGCAGGCAGAACATGATATGCTGTCGTCAGCAATTCTGGTCACGAATTCCAAAGACACGGCAAAAGCGGTTGCTCTTGCCGTGGATGAGCAGCTTGAAGTTCTTAAGCGCAAAGAGATTGCCAAAAATTCAATTGCCCGGTTCGGCGCAATCATAGTGGTACCTGATATTGATGCTGCGGTTGATCTCTCAAACAAAATTGCACCCGAGCACCTTGAACTTCAGATCAAAGATCCATTTGAGGTTATCGGTCAAATACGTAATGCTGGAGCTGTGTTTTTAGGGGATTACACTCCCGAGCCGGTGGGCGACTATATTGCCGGACCCAATCACGTACTCCCAACTGCGGGTACGGCAAAATTCTCGTCAGCGCTTTCGGTGGACAACTTTGTTAAAAAAACCAGTCTGATCCGGTACTCCAGGGCAGCTTTTGAGCGTGAAGCCGGAGACATCATTCGCCTGGCAGAAATCGAAGGACTGGATGCACATGCAAATGCAGTAAAGATAAGATTGATGGCGTCGTAAATAGGCCGTTCTGACAATCTCTTATAAGGTCTCTCAAATGGATACTTTCTATCTATAAAAACTAAAACCTGAGCCGGAACATCCGGAACCAAAGAATGTTTGCCACAAAGGCACGAAGGCACCAAGGATATATATTGTTTTTTCTTAGTGTCTTGGTGCCTTGGTGGCGAAAATAAAAAAATTGCCGCAAAGGCACCAAGGATATATTTATTGTTCTTTCTTAGTGTCTTGGTGTCTTGGTGGCGAAAATAAAAAAAACATAAAGGAGTCTGTCCATGAGATTTATTACAAACAAAAAAGATGCTTCGAGAAAGAAAAACCTTGTTTTCATTGTATTACTGGCAGTTGGAATCGTTGCGCTTTCAAGTTTTAACCCGGCTTCAGGTGTTGAAACAAAAGACCACACTATTCTCTCATACCCGGGAAGTTTCAACGAGCTGGCCGAAAATGCCAGTCCGGCGGTAGTCAACATCAGGACAATAAAAACAATCAAAGGGGGCGGCCGAGTATTCCGTCACTTCAAAAAAGGTCCTTTTGGTAAGGATGATCCTTTTCATGATTTTTTTGACCGTTTTTTCGGTGAAGAGCGACCCCATGATTTTAAGCAGCGAAGCCTCGGGTCAGGATTCATCATTAACAAGGACGGTTATATTGTAACCAACAACCATGTGGTCGAAAACGCCGACAAGATTGAAGTCATACTTAAAGATGAAAAAGAGTTCGATGCCGAAATTGTCGGGCGGGATCCCAATACGGATCTGGCCCTAATAAAAATCAAGCCGGATCGTGATCTCCCTGTATTGTTATTCGGAGATTCGGATGCGCTTAAAGTTGGTCAGTGGGTGGTGGCAATCGGAAGTCCCTTTGGTCTTGAGCACACCGTTACTGCAGGGATTGTGAGCGCCAAAGGGCGTGTTATCGGGTCAGGACCCTATGATGACTTCATACAGACCGATGCATCAATTAATCCCGGCAACAGCGGGGGACCCCTTATCAATATGCAGGGCAAGGTTGTTGGGATTAATACTGCCATTATCGCGGGCGGAAGCGGCATCGGATTTGCTATTCCCATAAATCTTGCCAAAAACATTGTGGACCAGCTCAAAAGCAGTGGAGAAGTTATCCGAGGCTGGCTTGGAGTGGGTATCCAGGACATCAGCAAGCAAGTCGCGGACTATTACGGAATAAAATCAAGAAAAGGCGTTCTGGTTACGGAAGTTTTTCCGGACGACCCTGCGGATAAAGCCGGAATAGAGCCCAAGGATATTATTTTGTCCATTAATGGAAAAGAAGTTGGGTCTTCCAGAGAAGTTACCAGTATGATAGCAGAGTTCGGCGTTGGCGAAACCGTGAAGATCAAAGTATTACGAAATGGAAAAACCAGAACATTTAAAGTTGAAATTGCAAAAAGAGAAGAGACCAGAATTTCCGCCAGAAGTACCCGTAAGGAAAAGCAGACAGAGTTAGGGATTAGCGTCGAGAATGTTACCCCTGAGATTGCGCGTCGACTTAATCTCAAAGAGGCCAAAGGTGTTATTGTAAGCGCTGTGGAATCGGACAGTAAGGCTAAAGAAGCAGGAGTTAGAAAGCTTGATATTATCAAGGAGATTAATCACAAAAGCATTCAAACAGTTAGCGATCTTAACAAAGTTATCGGTGAGATCAAAAAGGACGATCCTATCCATATGTTTATCTGGCGAACGAATCGAGGTTTCCTGGTAATAAAGATGATAAAATAGATTCTCACGAGTTTATGCTTGTAATACTCAAAAAACAAATTGTCATAGCTGATATCTATAAAAGTTTTTAATTTTCTTTACAGGAAGGGATTAATTGATAAAGGTTATAATCACTAATTTGGCCAGCGGAAAAGCATTTGAAAATATTTTAAATATCGAATGATGAATAATGAATAACGAATGTCGAAGGATAAAAGAAAATT
>JAUVTO010000099.1 GCA_030601485.1 Desulfobacterales bacterium
CCCGGCGAAAGCCGGGGTCCAGGTCAGTGATAAGTTTCTAAAAACATTGGATTCCGGCTTTCGCCGGAATGACAAAAAATGATGTTTTTTGACTTTTTACGAGACTGTCAATTTTAAGGAACGATGAAAACTTTCTTCCAAAACGCTAACTTCCTTCATCCGTTGAGGATCAAGAAATATTTTATATAATGTTTCGGTTTTATCAATGGGTTTAGCCAGCAGTTTCTGCTCGAGTATTGATATTACTTCAATGGATTTGTCGCATACGGGATATCCTTTGTCATCCAAGCTGATGTCCGATCCAAATGAAACCCTGGATATATTATTTATATCTACGAGTTTAATATTCCCCCCCGGTGTGACAAGAAGATTCTCCACACCGGCAAAGTCAGGAACATAATTTGCTTCCAGGATCATTTTTTTAACGCTTTTAATGAAATTTTCAACTCTTTTCTGAAACCTTGTGACAAGCTGCTCCGTGGCCATTCCCAGGGTATTGTGTTTGTTAACGCTGATGCCGGCAAAAAAATTTTCCAGTTGATTTATACCCGTCGTTTCCCATGGATTCAGAATTTCACCCGCCACATACTCCTGGAGGCCGCAAAGAATGAAATCGCGGTTTCCATTCCAGATATAATCCACAATAAATTCATCAGACTTTGCATAAGAATCGGATGGCAGATATTTCTCGATAATTTTAACCTTTCGTATTTCTTCAAAAACATCTGTTAAGGAGTCGAATCTGGTTCTAAATATCCTGAGCATTTTCAGAGGTATGGCCCATGGGAAAAATAATGTCCCGTTTATTATTTCACCTCTGTTTTGCTTTATAACATCATCCGGATCAAGCATTTCCATGATTTGAGATCGCAACCCCTGTTTATGGTATTTCCGAAATACGTAAGCTCCCGGCTTTCTGATAAAGTTCAATTCGATGATATCTTCATGGCTGATATGGGATTTGTCTCGGATGTCTTTTGTCATTTCAACGTGTTTTGTTTACAAGGATTTTTAGAAACATGTTTCGATTGATTACCGCTGAGCTTTGGATCATGCTTTGCGAGCATTTTAGGGGTATTCCGAACGATTACAACAGATACTTAATTATTAAAAACCCGGCAACAAGAAGAACTATAAATGCGGTGGCAAGGATGTTAAAATATTTGTCGATAAAAGACTGAATGCTGGGACCGAAAACATAAATGAGTCCACCGACCAGAAAAAATCGTGCAGATCGAGATACACAGGATGCGATTAAAAATACCAAAAAATTGATGTTAAATGCACCGGCTGAAATGGTGAATACCTTGTAGGGTATGGGAGTAAATCCGGCTATTCCGACGGCCCATGCATCATATTTATTGAAAAGGACTTCAATGTGTTCGACCTTTGGGGTCAGGCCATAAAAATCTACAATACGGTTCCCGATTGAAGCCATAAACTGCCATCCGATCAGATAGCCGAAGCATCCGCCGAGAACAGATCCGGCCGAGCATATTAATGCATATTTCAAAGACTTTTTGGGGATGGCCACAGCCAGCGCTATGAGCAGTATATCAGGGGGTATCGGGAAAACAGAGGGTTCACTGAAGGCCAGCAGAAATAATGCCCATGATCCGTAAGGTGTATCTGCCCAGTGGAGCACCCAGTCGTAAAGACGACGAAGCATTAATTACCCTTTCCATCCATATTCACCCACAAGTTTGACGAACCGGCACCCACCTAAATTTGTCTTGTGAATGCCATGTTCATCCTTGTACAGCTTTATCAGCTCCTGCGAGTAGCGGTCTCCTACAGGTATCACCATACGGCCCCCCACAGCAAGCTGGCTCACAAGGGGTTTGGGAATTCCCGGAGAACCTGCAGTAACAATAATACCATCAAAAGGGCTTTCATCTGACCATCCGGAAGTACCGTCGGAATATTTGGTCACAATATTGTGATAATGAAGCTTGTCAAACACCTTGCGGCTGCTTAAAAATAGAGAGTGTATTTTCTCGATAGTATAAACGCGAAACACAATTTCCGCTAAAATTGCGGCCTGATATCCTGATCCGGTTCCGATTTCAAGTATCCTGTCTTCTTCGCCCGGCTGCAGTGCCTGGGTCATTTCGGCTACGATATACGGCTGTGAGATGGTCTGTTGCTCTCCGATGGGAAGCGGGAAATCACCATAGGCCTGATCTCTTAAGGCTTCACTTACGAAAAGATGCCTTGGGACCTTGCACATGGCCGCAAGCACTTTGGGATCCGTTACCCCGCGTGCTTCAATTTGCCTTCTAACCATCTCTTCACGCTGGCGTTCATATTTTATGGAATTTTCATTCAATGTTAAATATCTCGAAATTGATACGAAGAATCGAAAGGGTTATATTGTTGGTTTAAGACGCGATGCATGATAAATAAATTTTCTACCAAATGTAAAGGGTTAGGTCAAGAATTTAGAGCCTGATATCAGAAAAGAGTGTTTTTCCAGGGCCCAGGACATATGCCATGTGTTTAATTATCTGTTTTCGTTTAGAATATAGCAATAAAAAAACCCTTGATTTTTCAACAAAATGTAACATAATTAGATGAAACCTGTCAAAAATATAAAACATAACGTACAAAGGTGAAAGAACGATAAAGATATGCGCTTTGCAGTAACCTAAGCCGGGTAAACCGGAAAAGTTACAAGTGAGCTAAAGTTTGAAGTGAGCTAAAGTTAAGGAGTCGCTACGCTCCGGCTTTTATACAAATTGGAAGTATTCCTTAACTTTAGGCACTTTAGATCACTTTAGGCATTTCACACTTAATTGGCTAAGCATTTTTTTGCCATAAAAAGCACAAAATTTATAACTTAGGTACTAGAACCTTTTTTAAAAACTGCCCGGTATAAGACTCGCTTATATTAGCGATTTCTTCCGGTGTGCCGCACCCGACAATATTTCCCCCTTGATCCCCTCCTTCGGGGCCGAGATCGATAATATAATCGGCGGTCTTGATGACATCCATGTTATGTTCGATCACAATAACGGTATTACCCGCTTGTACAAGTCGTGACAGCACATTTAAAAGTTTGTTGATGTCATCCATGTGAAGACCTGTGGTTGGTTCATCAAGGATATACACGGTGTTGCCCGTACCTCTTTTGCTGAGTTCCCGGGACAGTTTTACCCGCTGGGCTTCGCCGCCGGATAATGTTGTGGCCGGTTGACCGATATGGATATATCCAAGTCCCACATCGATCAATGTTTGCAATTTGGGCCTGATATTTTTTATCTTTTCAAAAAAGCCAAATGACTGATTTACAGTCATGTCAAGAATATCCGCGATGTTTTTCCCTTTGTATTTGATTTCCAGGGTTTCGCGGTTGTATCGTTTGCCGTGACAAACATCACAGGCAACATAAACATCCGGTAAAAAATGCATTTCTATTTTTATAATACCGTCACCCCGGCAGGCCTCGCATCTTCCTCCTTTGACATTGAAACTGAAACGACCGGGCTTGTATCCCCGCATACGGGCTTCGTGTGTTCTTGAAAAGAGTTCTCTGATATAAGTAAAAACACCGGTATAGGTCCCGGGATTGGAACGGGGAGTTCTCCCTATGGGGGATTGATCAATGTTTATGACCTTGTCGATATGTTCAATCCCAAGGACTTTGGAGTGGATGCCTGCCGGCATCCTTGCATGATAGAGCCTCTGGGCAAGAACATGGTAGAGGGTTTCCAGGACCAGGGACGATTTCCCGGACCCGGATACACCGGTTATGCATATAAAGCAGCCCAGGGGGAATTCCACATCGATATTTTTTAGATTGTTTTGAGAAGCGCTTTTGATGGTCAGTTTTTTTTTGTACCCGAGACGGCGGCTGGACGGGACTTCGATATACTTCCGTCCTGAAAGGTACTGGCCGGTTAACGATTTTTTTTCATTCAAAAGCGCTTCCGGGGTTCCGGAAAAGACCACTTCACCCCCTCTGACCCCGGCGCCGGGCCCCATGTCGACAACATGGTCCGATGCATGTATGGTTTCCTCGTCATGCTCTACCACAAGAACCGTATTGCCAAGATCACGCATCTGTAAAAGTGTTGCAAGCAGGCGCTGATTGTCTCTCTGATGCAGGCCTATGCTCGGTTCATCCAGAACATAAAGGACGCCAGTCAATTTTGATCCGATCTGTGTGGCCAGACGGATCCGCTGGCCTTCTCCGCCGGAAAGGGTGGAAGCGGATCTGTCAAGGGTTAAATAACTCAGACCCACATTTTCAAGAAATCCGAGCCGTTCACTGGTTTCTTTCAGGATTCTTTTTGCAATGATCTCTTTTTTTCCCGTCAGTGTTAATTTTTTAAAAAAAGTATGGGCGCTTGCCACTGAAAGTTGTGTGGTTTCGAATATGGTAAGGCCGCCCACCTTCACGGATCTGCTCGCCCTGTTTAACTTGGCGCCGTGACATTCGGGGCAGTGTCGAAAATTCATATAACGCTTAATTTCTTCTCTGGACTGGTATGATTCTGTTTCGAGATAACGCCTTTCTAATTTAGGGATAATACCCTCAAAGAGTTTTTCATAAGTAAAACGGCGATTATTTCGTTCAAAATAGAATTTGATCCGTTCATTGCCCGATCCGTACAAAAGGACATTTTTAAAATGATCGGGAAGATTCTTGTAGGGGGTATATATGTCAACACCGTAGTGAGAAGTCAGAGCATCCAAAAATTCGATAAAATGAACGGTATTTCTGTTGACCCACGGGACAACCGCTCCTTCCCTTAGCGAGAGTTCGTGGTTTGGAATGATAAACTGCGGATCAAATTCGGTAGTTGAACCCAAGCCGTCGCATTTTGGGCAGGCGCCTTGGGGAGAATTGAAAGAAAAGCTTGCCGGTGTGAATTCAGGATAGCTTATACCACAGGAGATACATGCTGATTTTTCACTGAAAAGAACAGGCCCCATGCCGAGAACGTCTACGGTGACAAGACCGTCTGACTGAGACATGGCCAGTTCCAGAGAATCTGCAAGCCGGTTTTTAATCTTTTCCTTTACAACCAGTCGGTCCACAACCACATCGATGGTATGCTTCTTGTACTTATCAAGCCTGCCCACCTCTTCAATTTCCAGGGTTTCTCCGTCAACACGGACCCGGGCGAATCCTTCCTTTTTCAGTCGCTTAAAAAGATTTTCATGTGTGCCTTTCTGGCCTGAAACAAGAGGTGATAGAATAATAATCCGGGTCCCCTGGCTCAGGGACATAACCTTATCCAGAATCTGGTCCAGTGTTTGTGAAGTAATCGGTTTCCCGCATTTGTGACAGTAAGGTGTGCCGATTCTGGCAAAAAGCAGGCGGAGATAGTCATAAATTTCTGTAACCGTACCCACTGTGGACCGGGGGTTGTGGCTGGCTGTTTTCTGTTCAATTGCAATTGCGGGTGACAGTCCTTCGATCATGTCTACATCCGGCTTTTCCATGCGCTCTAAAAACTGGCGCGCATAAGTGGAAAGTGATTCCACGTACCGGCGCTGTCCTTCGGCATAAAGGGTGTCAAAGGCAAGGGTCGATTTGCCCGATCCGGAGATGCCGGTAACCACGATCAGCTTATTTCGAGGCAATTCAACATCGATGTTTTTCAGATTATGTTGTCTTGCACCGCGGATAAATATTTTTTCAGTGTTCATAGGTTAAAACCTGGTCCTTTGGGCCTCCGGCTCGGAGAGCCTACGCCTCGGAGAGCCAGGTCAGAGTTCCCCGGCTCTGCCTGAAGAATCGCTGCATCAGTTTGAAGTGAACTAAAGTTTAAAGTGAGCTAAAGTTAAGGAATTCTGTCAATTATATAAAATCAACGGAGCGAAGCGACACCATAACTTTAGGCACTTTAGATCACTTTAGGCACTTTTAACTTGTACGGCTTTAACTAAAACAACCCCATCCAGGGGAAAACCAAAGCCGGGTTCTTTGGGCCCAGGAGTCTTTACTTTTTTCCAACGCATACCGCCTGTTGGGCCGCCATATTTATCGCTGCAATCAGACTCCCCGGATCTGCAATACCGGTTCCCGCAATATCATAAGCGGTACCATGGTCAACAGAGGTTCTTATAATCGGAAGCCCCAGTGTGGTATTTACACCATTGTTAAAATGAATCAGCTTGAACGGAATAAGTCCCTGGTCGTGATACATGGATACAACGGCATCATATCGTTTATCTGCTGCATGATAAAAGACAGTGTCCGGAGGAAATGGTCCGGAAGCGTAAAACCCCTGGTTTTCGGCATCACGGATTGCCGGCGCAATAATGTTTTTTTCCTCGTCGCCGAACATGCCTCCTTCGCCGGCATGGGGATTAAGTCCGGCAACAGCAATGCGGGGGGTTTTAATTCCAAACTGTTCATTCAGAGCCTGCCAGGCAAGTTTAATGGTCGTGACTATTTTTTGCCGTGAAAGAGTGGCGGGAACATCTCTTAAAGGAATATGGATGGTTACAAGAACCACACGAAGCCTGTCTCCCGCAAGCATCATGGTGAATTCGTCAGATTTGGTTCGTTCAGCCAGCAGTTCGGTATGGCCGTTATAGTGAAATCCGGATAT
>JAUVTO010000195.1 GCA_030601485.1 Desulfobacterales bacterium
ATATGTTAAACGACATCTATCCTGCAAAAAAGGCGGGATTCAAAACAGGACTCTTTGCCGGTGATGAAAGATCGCTGAGGTTGAGAAAAGATGAGCCTAAGTGCAAAGACCTTTGTGTTGATCTTGTAATAACCGATCTTGCTCAACTTCTAGACTACATACAAAAATCTCATCTGATAAAAAGCTCATAATAAAATGATATTGCTAAAATTTAAAAAAAATCATATGCACAAGAAGTTCTCATGATGGAAGGTATGATTATTGACGGTCTCGTAAAAAGTCGAAAAACACCCTTTTTTGTCATTCCGGCGAAAGCCGGAATCCAGTAAATTCAATGGCTTCTGGATGCCGGATCAAGTCCGGCATGACGGTTTTAGGACTTTTTACGAGTTTATCATTATTAGCCGGTTATTATTTTTATTGTTTAAGGAGCGGGGCATGAAAAAAAAATGTGAATTAACGCCTTCGGATCTAAGGTCTATATGTGATCCCAAGATGTTTACCTTTAAAAATACTGCGGAAGTAAATCCGCTGGATGAAGTCATAGGGCAGGAACGAGCGGTTCAGGCCATAAACTTCGGCCTGAACATGAAAAGTCCGGGATACAACATTTTTGTCACAGGATTAGAAGGCACCGGCAAATCTACCATCATCAGAGACCTCGTTGATCGGCAAGCCAAAACCCTTCCATCACCGGTTGATTGGTGCATGGTCAATAATTTCAAGGATGAATACCGCCCCAAAGCCATTTCCGTGCCCACAGGTAAAGCAACCCGGTTCAGTAAAACAATAAGCAAGTTAATTGATGATCTGAAAAAGGAGCTGCCCAAAGCCTTTGAACATGAATCGTATCACCAGAGACAATCTGAAATCCAAAAAAAGTATTCGGATCAACAAAAAAAGATCATTCAGAAACTCGAAGCGTCGGCAGCGGAAAAGAATATCCAGATTAACAGGACCAAAACCGGGTATCAAACCATCCCCATTGTTAAAGAAAAACCGATTTCGCCGGAAGAGTTTATGGCCCTTCCCAAGAAAATACAAACGGAAATCGAGGAAAGGATCAGTATGGTTCAGTCCGAAGTCGACGCCACGAGCCGAGAACTTAATAAAATCAACCAGGTAATGACTTCTCAAGTTGAAAACCTGATGGAAGGAATAGCTCTGTTTGTAGTGAAACAGCGGATAGACATTATTAAGGAAGAATACAAGGGATGCAAAGACATTCTGGCCTATCTGGACGAGGTGCAGGCAGATCTTCTGGAAAACGTTAAGGATTTTATATCTTCTCAAGAAGCAAAATCACCCATTGAAGGCTTTATGTTACAGTCTGCCAAACCCTCTTTTCAACGCTATAAGGTCAATGTTCTGGTAGATCAAAAATCTTTAAAAGGCGCACCGGTTATTTTTGAAACAAATCCAACGTATCACAATGTTTTCGGTCAAATTGAAAAAAGAGCCCATATGGGAACCATTATCACAGATTTTAGCATGGTCCAGGCCGGATCGCTTCTCAGAGCCAACGGCGGCTATCTGATAATGGAAATCGAGTCTATCCTCATAAACCCGTTCGTATGGGAAGCACTCAAACGTGCGTTACAAAACAAGCTCCTTTCCATAGAAGATCTTGCGTCAGGTCTGGGATACGGCACATCATCCCTTCGGCCGGAACCGATCCCGCTGGAAGTCAAGGTTGTCTTGTTTGGCAGCTATCACCTTTTTCACCTGCTCCAGAACTATGATTCAAAATTTAATAAAATTTTCAAAGTCAGGGCGGATTTTGACCATGAGGTGGAAAAAAACCGGGATACAATTCAACAATATGCTCGCTTCATTGCCCGTGTATGCAAAGAAGAAGATCTCCTGCCGTTAACCCCCAAAGGTGTTGCCGCCATTGTAGAGTATGGTGAAAAATATATCGCCAACCAAAAAAAGCTTTCACTCAGATTCGGCGCGATTATGGGAATTTTAAAAGAGGCCAACTACTGGGCAAAAAAAAGGAATGCAAAACGGGTTTCAGACAAAGATGTTATCACAGCTTTCAATGAATACCGATTTCGGTATAACCTTTATGAAGAAAAAATACACGAATCCTACGTGGATGATACCATTATGATTGATGTGGACGGTGAGGTTGCCGGTCAGGCAAATGCCCTTTCCGTATTTCAAATCGGCGACTTCATTTTTGGACGTCCTTCCCGAATTACGGCCGAAACATATATGGGTAAGCAGGGGGTTGTTAATATCGAACGTGAAGCCAAGCTGAGCGGGAAGACCCACGACAAAGGCGTTCTGATTCTCTCCGGTTATTTGGGACGAACCTTTGCGCAAAACTACCCGTTAAGTTTATCAATTAGCATCACTTTTGAGCAAAGCTACAGCGGCATCGACGGCGACAGTGCTTCTTCAACGGAACTCTATGCTGTTATTTCAAGCCTTTCAAACATTCCTATCCATCAGGGGATCGCGGTAACCGGTTCAGTAAATCAAAAAGGGCAAATTCAGGCCATCGGCGGGGTCAATCAGAAAATTGAAGGATTCTTTGACGTCTGCAAAAGCAAAGGACTTACCGGCAAACAGGGGGTATTAATCCCCCGGGCAAATGTAAAAAATCTGATGCTTAAAAAAGAGGTGATCGATGCCGTAAGAAAAAGAAAATTTCATATCTATCAGGTTTCTACGATTGAAGAAGGAATAGAAATATTAACGGATGTCCCGGCAGGGACCCCGGACCAAGAGGGCTACTATCCCGAAGGAACCGTTTACGGCAAAGTACAGGAAAAGCTTAAAAAATATCTGGAACAATTATTTAAGCTGAAAAAACAATTTGAGGCCGAAAACGAAGCAACCGTATAGCCTGTTTAGATTTAAAAAAAGTAAGAATCATGAATATCATGACAACATCCATAGAAGGCGTTCTTATTATTGAGCCTGAAGTATTTGAAGACAGCCGAGGCTTTTTCATGGAGACATACCACCGGAACAGATACATTACATCCGGCATTAATACGGTATTTGTTCAAGACAACCTTTCTTATTCCGTGCAAGGCACCGTCAGGGGACTTCACTACCAGATCAGAAACCCCCAGGCCAAGCTGGTACAGGTAATAACCGGTGAGATATTTGATGTGGCGGTCGACATCCGTCCGGATTCTCCCACCTTCGGCAAATGGACGGGATTCCATCTTTCGGATCGAAACCGGCGCCAGTTATTTATTCCTCAAGGATTTGCCCACGGCTTCTGTGTGATGAGCAAAATCGCCTATTTTTTATATAAATGCTCGGACTTTTTCGCGCCTGATGACGAGGGAGGAATCCTCTGGTCCGATCCTGACATCGGTATTGACTGGCCGGTTGAAAATCCGATCATTTCTGAAAAGGACAAACAGTATCCGCGTCTGGCCGAAATCGGCACTGATGAGCTCCCAGTTGTACAAAAACCGATTATCCGCGGATGATATCGGCTGCTTCTTCAAATTTTTTGCTGATCTCAAGGGTCATCTCGGCCGCATCTTCAAGCAACGATCCCGCTTCATTCATATTTTTCTCTTTTGCTTTTTTTGCCCAATCCCTGTATGTTTCAGCGTGATCATCATTATGCTTTATCCAGTGTTCAAGCAGTTTGATCATTTTTTCATCAAATGATAAATTGCTCTCGATTTCATGATCATGGTGATGATCATGTTCATGGTGGTGATGATGTGTCATTTGAATTCTCCTTAAATGAACGTTTCG
>JAUVTO010000187.1 GCA_030601485.1 Desulfobacterales bacterium
GCTCCAGCGAACATGGTGCACCGGATCTTTATTATAATATTCGATTCCATAGGTATCCGTATTGCATACAATCAGGCCATTATCATGACCCACAGCCAACCGGGAAGAATCACTGTTGTAATCCAGGGAATTGACGCTACCCAGTCCGGGAAGATCAAAACCGCTTTTGCTCCAGTTTAAAGTGTCAAAGGTATAAATTATACCTGCATCGGCCATGCCGGATCCTACTGAAAGATATTTCCCATCGTGGCTCCATGCGAGGCACTTAAGTTTTCCCGCAGAAATGGATTCTACCTTCACGGTTCTTATGGGAGAATTATTCTCCGTATCCCATATCCTCAATTCTCCATACTTATCTACCGCAGCGAATTGAGACTCGTTAACCGGGTTAAACCTGAGTTCCTGGATTTCAGCACTATGACTGTAGGTCATCTTAAGTTTTCCCGACGTCGACCATTTTTGTATAACGTTGTAGTCCCGGATTGTATAAATGTGGTTATCCTTCCAGCCCAGAGATTTATCCGCTGTCTTTGCCTCGCTATCCAAAGGAATATCCCATACCTCATCCACGCTTCCTCCGGGAACTGTTAAGATAGCAAGTTTATCTTTGCCTTTAAAAACGCCGATTACCAGCTTTTTGCCGTCCGAGGAAAAGCAAAACGACTGATATCTGCCTGAACGTCTTTTTTTCGACCAAACCTTTGCCCAATCCGATATGCGGTATATGGACAATCCCGAACCGTTTCTATGCCTCATCGCAAAATATCCGTTTGAGGACCATTCGCACCATTCGGTAGCTCTCCCCAGCTTTTTCCACGGCAGAAACCGGGTTCCGTCATATCCTCCGTACACGAAAGTTCCGGTTCCCGAAACGCCCGTCGGAATATGGGTTAACTTAACACTCACCTCTTTTGATTCTGATGATCCGACTGTAAAAACGCCGCTGGCCTCACCTCTATTATTTGTCTTGTGATCAGGTCCTTTTGTCCAGGTACACTCGCCAGACGGCTTTAAACGCCACTTAACGGATTGGTTGGATGCAGGTTTTTTATCAGTCAAATTTTTTACATAAGACGTTACCTTAAAAGAATTATTACCGGCCCGGTGGAATTCAAATGTTATACCCACAGCCGGTGAGGTGCAGGTTATGGAAATTGAATCACAAGGACCGTAAGACGAACTAACGGTAATAACAGCATTGCCGCCGGAATCAGGAGTAAAGGTAATCTTTGCCTGACCCTGGGCATCGGTAACCGCTTCGCCATTTGAAGGTGTAAAAAATCCCGGAAAGCCGGTACGAAATAGAATTGTTTTGCCGGGTAACGGCCTTCCTTTATCATCTTTTAATGAAGCTAAAATGGTAGCATGGTCGTTCTGTCCAATACCAACGGTTTTGGGTTCAGCCTCCGCAAAAAAATGAATGATAGGCGGTTTATTCACCATAAAAGAACCGTTCAGGGCCTCCTGCCATTTTCCTTTTGCATCTGCCGCCTTAACTTCATAATAGTGTGCCCCAACTTTTAGGTCCGTAAGGCTATAGTAGGAGAAAATTTTTGCCGCCAGTCGGTCTGCCGACGGCACTGAAAATTTATGCAGTTCTGTGCCGTCAACGAAAAGACTTACCGAGGCATACCGGTTGCTATCAACTCCTGAAAATACCGCCATGAAATTGTATACGTCATCAGGCATACCGGATGACGGGATTACCCGGCTTATGGCCGGCGTTTTTAGAAAATCTTTTGAAAAACTAAAGTCCTTTATTATGATATCCGGTGCTTCTTGGGTTATGGCGATAACTTCGCTAATGTTTTGGTTGCTTTTAGGATTATGTGCATTGATGTTATAAATACCCGGCTGAGTGCGCCATAAGGAATATACCCCGTTAATATCGGTGGTCACCGTAAGATGTCCATCCATGATCGCTACAACAGCATCGGAAACCGGGATTCCGTCCGTCCCTTTTACCATGCCATACAGTGTTTTTGTGCCCGGGAAGAACTTTTGGACAATTCTGGATTTATCGAATAATGTCAGATCCCGAACACCCGGGTTGGCAATATCATCCATCCCGCCCAGCAAAATCATACCATCTTGACTTTCCTGAAAACAGTGCACCTGGTTTTTGCACATAATTGAAGCATTGTTTTTGCTGCATTCAGGCGATTGACCGCAGTCCGGTGCATCTTTGTCAGGATACCCGCAAAAACCAAGAGCGTGGCCGATCTCATGCGCAGCGATTCTGACCACATCTCTTTGAGCCCGGCTGAAATCAACTTTGTCTTTATCCAATACAAAGAACCATGGCTCTGTTTTGTCCTGCACCTCTTTTATATGAAAAAAGATTCTCGCTCTGTGATCGTTATTAGCATCAGCAGGTTTACTTAATGCAGGATACTGACAGCTTGTATTGCAGTTTTCGAATATGGTGAAACTATATGCTTCAGGAAGATATTCAGAAAATAGACCCATATCACCGTGTTCGTCCAGACATACCCTGCCGTCATGTGTTAAGACTTTGGGACCTTGTTTGGACCATCCTTCAAAAATTATATCCGCTTCTTTTGGGTTGCTTGCAGGAGCAAATACCATATTCCCGCCGGATGCGTTTTCCCATATCTTACAGGCCATATCGACGGCTCCTTTTGCCGTAACCAGATCAGGATCTTTATCCGCACCCAAAGGGTTCTCTCCATGATAAAAAGCGTCTGAAAAAAAATACTTAAATTCAACAATATCGTTTGCCATAGTAAAACCGGCATTAAAAAAAATAAGCGTCAAAACGATCAATAGCGCTTGGGCTGTTTTTGACATGAGTATCCTCATATACGAACTTATACATAAAATATTCGAATTAGGCGGGATAAAAACCTTATTTAGTGCCTAAACTCTGATTCCTTGCGTTTTTATGTCAAAAAATCAAATTACAAATAACAAACAAATCTCAACACGCGGCGCACGCGCAGCGCAGGCGCTTGCGCCGCGTGAGCGCCTGCGCTGCGCGTGACCAAAAAAACAAATAACAAACGATTGGATGTTGATCTTATTTGGAATTTGGAGCTTGTAGTTTGGAATTTATTTGAGATTTGATGCTTGTGATTTGTTATTTCCGGTTTATCCGGGTTGGGATTTACGAAAAAATAAGTGGGCATTTCGGCTTTTGAAATATCCGTTCTATTTACCATAGTTAAGCTGCTTTACCAGATATGAATCGTCATTTTCTATAAGCTCCATGGAAATATTACCGCTATTTTCCCGCCATGTTCCTTCATATAAAAGATAGCGGGTGAAATATTTTCCCTGAATTCTAATGTTTCCCGTATCGGCCTGCAAAGAATAAGCAGTCAACTCAATCCGGTAGTTAAACGATTGGATCTTTTCCAGGTTTTTTCGATATTTGGGCAACATATCCTGAAAAGGAGTGTTGTTTTCAGTGGCATCGGGAGTAAAGAAGGTGGCAAATTTATCAAGATCTTTACTGGCATATGTCTGGCAATAGATGTTCAAAAAGGATTCCAACCGGTCTTTCCGGTCTTGTTGAGAAAGAATTTCTCCTCCGGAGGCCAAAATCTCTTTATCTTCTTCTTGTTCCATAGATAGCCCACTCTCCTCAACAGCGGCGGGACTTTCTGTTTTAAGCTCTTGAGGCAATGACGTATCTGTTTCAGCGATAAATAACGGCTCTTTAATATCCGATTCTTCTATTGTGTTGCCTTCTTTGATTTCAGCTTCCGAAGCCTGCAAGTTCGGCACGCTGACGGATTCCTGTTTTTCAGGGGCCGGAAGTGACTTAGGGAGGTCCGGAGCAACTTTGGCAACAAGTTCCGGTTGCACATCTTTATTAATTTCAACCTCTTTAACTTCAACTACAGCCACTTCTGGTTTCTCGACGGAAGACTTTGCAAGTAGTGGCGTGCCAATTGCGACGGCAGCAACTTTTTCAGCGGCGGCCTTCTC
>JAUVTO010000178.1 GCA_030601485.1 Desulfobacterales bacterium
TCCTTAAATTTCATAACCTTCTTTTGTTATTTAATTTGACGATATTTGTCATATTGTTTTAATCATAAAACCTCTATGATCAATCTAACTTACTGTAAATATTCATAAGTTTTTTATGCCGTTTTTCTGGCTCAATTTTTGCATTATTAAAATATATGAAATAATAAAAGGAGGATTGAGATGGATTATAATGTGTTGAAAAGAATGATTTTTGTTTTGGCTATTGTATTATTTATATTTTCCTTCAGTGCATGTAGAACAACTGGAGGGGCGATAGGTTTTGGATGGGGCCAGGGGGCTGAACACGGACATGGTCATGATGTAAAAAAAGCAAAAAAAGGAGGGCCGCCACCTCATGCGCCGGCCCATGGATATCGGGCAAAATATGAATATCGGTATTATCCTTCCTGTAGCGTTTACTATGACACTTATAGAAAATTATATTTTTATCTTGAAGGGCCCAACTGGCAGATTTCCGCATCGTTGCCTCATGCGATACAAGTGAGCCTTGGTAACCATGTCAGCATGGAGATGGATACAGATAAACCCTATACCCATTATCAAGAGCACAAGCGCAAATACCCTCCGGGTCAACTCAAGAAAAAGGGTAAGAATAAAAATAAATGGTTTAGTTGACAGATAGCACCAGCATTCAGTAAATTTAAAAGCGGAATGGAACAACTTGATCAAATAGTAAATATCATATCCCTGACTATGGGAGCTGCCTGGGCCAGCGGAATTAATCTTTATGCCGCGATCTTGGTTCTGGGATTTGGTTCTGGGATTGCTTGGGATAACAGAAAACATTGTCCTGCGCAGTAAATCCGGCCGGGTTTGTGTCCAAAAAAAGCAATTCCGAAACTATTAAATCAATGACAGCCTCTCATCATAAATAAATTCCCGGGTATGCCTGGCAATCCTTTCCGGTTCAATATGATGCCGGGCGGCTCCGGTTTCCATTCCTGCCCGGCCCACTGCTTCCGCCACTGCGGGCGGCACCCTGAAATCCATGGCACCCGGGAGAATATATTCCGGTTTCAGTTCATCACCCACCAAACCGGCAATCGCTTTGGCGGCCGCAATGTTCATGGTATCATTAATCCACTTTGCACGTATGTCCAGAGCACCTCGAAAGATGCCCGGAAATGCCAGGCAGTTGTTTACCTGATTGGGGAAATCCGATCTTCCGGTAGCGACCACTGCAGCCCCTGCCTTTTTGGCGATGTCCGGATAGATTTCTGGAACCGGATTGGAAAGCGCAAAAACAATCGGATTTTTGGCCATGGACTTTACCATTTTCTGATTCAAAACATTCGGACCAGAAAGTCCTATAAAGATTTCAGCGCCTTTTAATACATCGCTAAGGTTTCCTTTCTGTTTTTCAGGATTGGTTGTGTCCGCCAGTTCATTCTTAATGAAATTCATTCCTTTTTTGCGTCCTTTATAGATAGCGCCCCTGGTATCACAAACCGTGATGTTTTTTGCACCGGCCTGAATCAAGAGTTTTGCCACCGCTATTGATGCTGCACCGGCACCGTTAAAAACAATTTTCACATCGTTTATATTGTAATCCACAATTTTCAGCGCATTGATTAGTGCTGCCAAAGTGACTACAGCGGTACCATGCTGATCATCGTGAAATACAGGGATGTCTAACAGTTGCTGCAATTTTTGCTCAATTTCAAAACAGCGTGGCGAAGAGATGTCTTCAAGGTTAATCCCTCCAAAAGCCGGAGAAATATTTTCTACAAGTCGGACAATTAGATCCGTATTCTGAGTGTTGATACAGATAGGAAAGGCTTCAACACCTCCAAAGGTTTTGAATAAAATGGCTTTTCCTTCCATCACCGGCATGGCCGCCTGAGGACCGATATTCCCTAATCCCAGAACAGCGCTACCGTCGGATACGATGGCCACTAGATTATTTTTACACGTAAAATCATATACTTTTGTCGAATCATTAAAAATGCTTTGACACACCTGAGCCACCGCTTCCGGGCCGTATAACCGTCGGTATATGACGTCATCTTTAATCGGAACTTTTGTATACACTTCCAGACATCCCTGGTATCGACGATGAAGTTCCACTGATTCCTCATCGATGCTCAGCGTTCCGTAATCCTGCCCTTCGGACGGCAGCCATGCCAGATCACCTTCATAAATATAACATTCGGTTCGCTCCTGAACCTTCTCAGGGGGCATTTCTTTGGCCGACAGCTGCGCCACACCGGTCTCTTGAGCGGTTTTCGCCACTGCTCCCGCCAGAACCGGGGAGATTTTCCAGTCCATTTGGCGGGGAATAATATTCGTGGGCGAGAGTTTATTTTCAGGAATCATGGCCGACAGCGCCCGGGCGGCTTCCAAAAGCATCTTTCGGTTGACCCGCCTTGCCCGTACATCCAAACATCCTCTGAAAAAACCGGGTGTTACTAAAGATGAACGGATCTGGTTCTCGCTTTCCGCCAAACTCGTAGCTACTATTTTTGCACCACCTGCCATGGCTTCGGCTTCGCTGATCTCCGGATCCGGAAGGGATAGGGCAAAAACGATGGAATCTTTAGCCATGCTTGCAACCATTTTACGATCAACCAACCCTTTGGTTGAGAGACCGATAAAAACATCCGCTCCCTTTATAACATCGACAAGGCTTCCTTTAATATCTTGATGTCGAACCAAACTGGCAATTTCTGCTTTGGCCCAGTTCATGCCCTCCATACGATAGACATGAATGGCGCCATGCCGGTCACAAATAGTGATATTTTCGGCACCCGCAGCCAAGAGCCCTTTGGCAACGCCGATACCTGAAGTGCCGGCGCCGTTAATGATGATTCGAGCGTTGGTGAGGTTTTTACCCACCACCTTCAAGGCGTTATACAGGGCAGCCAGAACGATGATGGAAGCCCCGTGGTATTCATGGTGAAGGAGTGTTAGCCCCATGGCTCTTCTCAACCGGTGCTCAATGGTAAAGCATTTGGGAGCCGCAATACTTTCAAGACAAAATCCACCGAACGATGGTGCAAGGATGCGGACAATTTCCACGATCTCGTCGGCGTCCTGGGTACTGAGTGCTATGGGAACCGCATCGATATTGGCAAACGTTTTATAAACAACAGATTTTGCTTCCAATTTGGGCAATGCAGCCAAACCCCCAATATTCCCGAGCCCGTAAACTTGACTTCCGTCCGTGATTAGTGCAATTGAATTTCCTCGGAAGGTATAGTCAAAGGAGTATAAGGGGTTTTTATGGATTTCTCTGCAAGGAGCAGCGACTCCCGGAGTGTAGATACGACTTAATACGGATAGGTCTTTGATCGGCATCTTACTCTTGACACCGATCAGGCCCCGATGACGAATTCGGTAAGAAAGGGCGTCTGATTCTTTAGTCATGTTTTCATGCCTATAATAGTTATATGTTTTTCTTAAAGAGTCTATGATTATGAATATAACATCTTGGAAATTCTACAACTTATTAAAATCATAGGTTCGCAACTTTATGAATCAGTCGAGTTCGGTCTTCAGCAAATTCTTACATAGATGATAATATACTTCGGAGAGATAGACAATGCCGATCACCCTGGAATTCTCCAGAACCGGAAGACGACGGCATTTCTTTCTAACCATGCGATCAATAACCACCATCAAATCATCATCCGGCGAAACAAAGAGCACCGGAGAACTCATGACCTGCTTAACCGTCAACCCCTTGAATCTTTTAACGTAGGACTCCAGTTCTTCGTTCCAGAAATCGATACCGCTGACCATGTAATTCAAAACGGGTGGTCTTAAATGATAAAGCACATCGAACATGCTAATTACACCGGTCAAACGGTTAAATCTATCTATTACCATAACACTTGCCGTCTTTTGGCCGGTTTCTCTGACCTTGCCGTTGTAAATCAAGTGCACAGCCTCTTCAATAGGTGCATTAGATCGAATCTTGTCGAAATCCCGAACCATCACGTCTCTTGCGGTCACTTTCATTTGATTACTCCTTTGTGAAAAAGTGCCAGGAATGCACTGTAGCTTGCTGTGTTTATAATTGACGGTCTCGTAAAAAGTCCAACTTCTGCGTTGTGCTGCATTTCGTAATCATTCAACGTACGAAAAGTACGCCTCATGATTACAAAATTTGCACGCCTTGAATTTGAACTTTTTACGAAACCGTCTAAATCGGACTTT
>JAUVTO010000184.1 GCA_030601485.1 Desulfobacterales bacterium
ATTTCCAGAAAGCGGGAATAGAGTACTTTGGCAATGGTCGATTTTCCGGCACCCGGAAGCCCGGTCAGAAAAACCGTAAAGCCTTGCTTATCCGGTGATGGGTAAGCCTTTTTCAGTTCGGCCTCAACCTCCGGAAACGTGGCCCATTCGGGTATGCGCCGTCCGGTCCTGATCCTCTCACGGATATCCGAGCTTGAAAAGGAGATATACTGGGTTCCCTCGGGAACCTGATCTTGAGAACGGTACTCATCTTCAAAAGGAAGATAGACAAGCTCTTCAAACGGGATAATGGTCATTCCGATTTTACCGCTGTATTCTTGGGTCAATCGGTGGGCTGCGTCTCTTTGATAAAAAGGATTTCCTCCGACATCCGTTCCGGGGCTGCCATGGTCACGTCCGATGATAAAATGGGTGCAGCCGTAATTTTTTGCGATGATTGTATGTAAAAGCGCATCTTTGGGACCGGATAGTCGCATGGAGAGTGGTAGCAGATTCAATATAAAAGAGTCAGGGGGGTAGTGGCGTGTCACCGCTCGATAGCATCTGACCCGGGTATAGTGGTCAAAATCGCCGGGTTTTGTCATACCTGTTATTGGCAAAAGGAGTAGATTGGCCCTGGCCTGCCGCATAGCCGCCACCGTCATTTCAAACTGGGGTCGCTGGATGGGATTTCGAGTCTGAAACCCTACCACCCGATGCCATCCGAGTTTCCGGAAAATGTTTCTGATCTCTAAGGGAGTCATGCGAAGCTGTTTAAAATCAAAGTGAAGCGGGAGGCTTAGAACCTCGATTTTGCCCCCCACGTAATGATCCCCTTCCGTATTAAAAAGATACTCAACCCCCTGATGCTTTCTGTCGGTTGTGCTGTATACTAATGATGCCTCCTTCTCTCGATCCACAGGCCACATATCCTCAATATGCATAATGGCAAGCAAAAACCCTTCCTGATCCCTTAACGTGACCGATTGACCGGCTTCCAGAGCCCGAGCTTGAATATCGGATATGCCGAGACATACCGGTATGGGCCATAGGACATTACTCTGCAGGCTCATGCGGTCAAGCACGGATTCATAATCCGGCCGGGTCATAAAGCCGTCAAGCGGTGAAAAAGCCCCGGTTGCCAGGAGTTCGAGATCACAAAGCTGCCGGCCGTTTAATGTAATGTCCGGCAGATTCATAGCAATCTCCTTTAGAACGGCGGCTCGCTCTTCATCCACCATAAGATTGACAAGTGAACCGCCGTGAGATTCAACCTTTGTTCCTCTTTTCATAATAAAACCTCCGGAATTACTAATAAGTAAGTTAGATACTCGACAAAACTTTTATCAATGGAAATGTTATCGAAGTCTTTTCACAAGTGACTAAAGTTTGAAGTGACCTAAAGTGCCTAAAGTTGAGGTAGCGCTAACGCGCTGTCATTAAAATATAATTGGCTGAAAAATTCCTTAACTTTAGATCACTTTAGCTCACTTTAGGCACTTGTAACTTTTTCTGTTTTAATATCAAAGTCAACATAACAGTAAAAAGGTCGAGTAGGATTTGTACTCCTAAGTAACTCTAAAAATCAGCAGGTATAATCAGCTTGAAATCTTAATAACAGAATTAGCTGCCTTTGCTTTCCCCTGTCTGACCGCGATAAGGATATCCTGCAGGTCTTCAAAGGGAAAGATACCTCTTTCCGGTTTTATCTTAATCCTGTCAGCAATTTCAAGAAATTCATCAGCCTCGGATTTTTTTCTCCTATACAACACGGACGCCTTGGTAAGCGTCCGTTACGGTTTCGTCAAGGCCTTCCCGATCCATTTTCATGGCAAGCGGTAAATAGTCGAGTATATCCTGAGCCGTAATTCCATCTTCACCCAAATCTTTTGCCGCAAGGTCGCCGGAAAACCCATGAATGAACACCCCTTTTCTTACCGCATCTTCAATGGACAGGCCAAGACCAAACATGGCGGCAATGGTTCCCGTCAGAACATCACCCGATCCTGCCGAAGCCATCCCGGGATTCCCACTCATATTGATATAGACCTTCTCATCGGGATAGCCGATCAGTGAATGGGCCCCCTTTAAAACAATAATTGAATTCAAGTCCTTTGCGGTGCTCTGCAGAATATCTATTTTATTTTTGTCAAGATCGCCGACACTCATTTTTGTAATTCTGGACATCTCGCCCATATGAGGCGTCAATAGGGTAGGCGCCATTCTCTGTTTTAGTGTATCCAGGTCTTTGGAAACGGCGGTAAGCCCATCACCATCGATAAGCAGGGGCTTTTCGATTTTCTTAGCCAGTTCTCTTGTCAATTGTTGCGTCTCTTCATTTAATGATAAGCCGGGCCCAAGGACCACCATATCCATTTTTTCGGAAAGCTCAAATAATGCATCCCTATTCTCTAAAGAGATGCTCCCCGAGTCCGTTTCTTTTTGCGGGATAAAAACAATTTCACTTCCTTTATTGGCAATAAATGGGGTCACGGAAATGGGTGCAGCGAGGCGGGAATACCCTCCGCCGGCCTTCAGAAACGAAAGGGCGGAATAATAGGGTGCTCCAAAATAGCTTGAAGCACCGGCAATGAAGAGAACATCGCCAAAATCTCCCTTATGGGCAATTCTGTCTTTTGGGGGAAGTTTAATGTAATCGTTGATTCCAATTTTTATCGAATCTTTATTGTAAAGGGATGGTGGAAAAGATATGTGTGAAACATATAATTTTCCACAGTGTTCATAGCCGGGGAAAAGCATATTTCCTATCTTGGGAAGACCAAAAGTTACGGTATAGTCTGCCGTAACTGCGGCACCCATAATTTCTCCGGTATCGCCATTAATGCCGGAGGGGATATCAACACTGAAAACCTTTTTCCTGCTTTTGTTTATTAACCGAATGACATCTCTATAGAGTCCTTCCACATTTCTCGTTAAGCCAGTTCCAAAGATTGCGTCAACTATTGCGTCGCAATGCAGGACATCACTCTTTATCGAATCAACAGATTCAACGTGCCGGATCTCAATCTGTAATCCGGATATAATATCAAAATTCTTTTTTGCCGCACCCTTATATTTATTCACATCCCCCAGAATAAAGACCTTTACATCTCCCCGGTTTGAGTGGATTTTCCTTGCGATAACAAATCCATCTCCTCCGTTGTTACCGATACCGCAAATAATCACAAATTTTTTATACGCAACCCCGAATTTATCCATTATAACAAAATACGAAGCCTCCCCCGCGTTTTCCATTAAAATCTCTTCCGGTATGGCAAGTTTCTCTATGGCGTATCGATCCAGAGACCTCATCTGGGCAACTCTGCTTACTTTCATTTTCACTCCTCCGGCTTAGGTTACAAGATATTTTGATTGTAAGTTCTCAACAAATTATGGAGCTCCATATTATCATTTCATACACCAAAACTTGACGGTCTCGTAAAAAGTCCAACTTCTGCGTTGTGCTGCATTTCGTAATCATTCAACGTACGAAAAGTACGCCTCATGATTGCAAAATTTGCACGCCTTGAATTTGAACTTTTTACGAAACCGTCTAAATCGGACTTTTTACGAGTCCATTAAATTTACATCCCTTACTATAGCCAAATTTTTAATAGTAACTATAATACATTTTCAAATCAAGAAGTTTATTAGGGTGTTTTTTGGATTCCCCCCGATTCTATTTGGGATTTATTTATTATGGTAATATCCCTTTTCGGGTAGGGTATTTCGATCCCGTTTTTATCAAAAACCTCCTTGATTTTGTCGGTGACACAGGAAATCGTATCCATACGCTTTCGCGCATCATCAATCCATACCCGCAACTGAAGATCTACCGAAGATTCTCCGAAATTTCTCACAACAACTTTGGGCGGGGGTTCTTTTGAAACCCAGGCCAGTGATCTTGCAACACGGTTGATTAATTCCTTTGCTTTTTCAGTATCCGAATCATATGAAACCCCGATATTAACCCGGACTCTGATCTTTGTCGAAATAATCGTGTAGTTGACGATATCCCGTTTCATGATTTCATTGTTGGGAATGATGATCACAATATTGTCGGTCGTCTTGATCTTGGTGGCGCGCAG
>JAUVTO010000172.1 GCA_030601485.1 Desulfobacterales bacterium
GTTATTTTCAGCTTATATCTGGCGGGGATTATACTTTCCATTATCACCGGCCGCCTTTTGCGGTCCACCCTTTTAAGAGGTGCTGATGCACCGTTTGTCATGGAACTGCCACCGTACAGAGCCCCTATGATAAAAAGCCTGGTGATTCATATGTGGGATCGAAGCAAGATCTTCTTAAGAAAAATGGGAGGTATTATCCTTGTCGGGTCGGTTGTTGTATGGACTCTTTCAGCGTTCCCTCATAACACACCATATTCCTTGGACTATAACTCAGAAATCGCAAAGGTTAAGGCATCCTATGGTGCCGAAATTGAAACCGCCCATGAATCTGACAAAAAGCTGCTCGAAAAGAAACGAGACGTTGCTGTTGCAGAACTTTTAAAAACAAAGAAGGCTGAAAAGTCTGAAAATTCCTTTATGGGCAGTATCGGAAAAGTGCTTGCGCCCGTATTTGCGCCCATCGGTATCGACTGGCGCGGCAGTATAGCCCTTCTTACCGGCTTTGTTGCCAAAGAAATCGTTGTAAGTACCATGGGAATACTTTATGCTGCTGATGAAACGGACGATTCGGCAGCACTCAAAAACGCACTGTTATCTTCCGGCATGACACCTGCCGGGGCTCTCGCAATGATGGTTTTTGTGCTTTTATATATGCCGTGTCTTGCAACAGTAGCTGCCATCAGGCGTGAAACCGGTTCCTTTAAATGGATGATTTTCAGCGTTGTTTACAGTACATCCCTTGCGTGGGGGGTTGCCTTTTGCATATATCAGGGGGGAACAATTTTAGGGGTTTAAGATTTTATAACCCGTTAGTTTTTGAAACCAGGACGGATTTAGTTCGGAAAATAACCAGGAAGTTTTAAAGCATGCCGCTTTTTAAACCAGCCTATATTGAAACCTCTAAAAAGGGATTACTTTCGGAAAAGATTGACAAGGCGTATGAAATTTTGAAATCATGCACCCTTTGTCCCAGAAGATGCAAGGCAGATCGCCTATCCGGTGAAACCGGTATATGCGAAACAGGTAAAAAAGCATATGTTTCAAGCTTTAATTCTCACTTTGGAGAAGAAGATCCTCTGGTGGGCACCCATGGATCCGGCACGATTTTTTTTACCCACTGCAATCTTTTGTGCATCTTCTGCCAGAATTACGACATAAGCCACCTGGGTCATGGTGAACAGATATCGAATGAAAAGCTTGCCGGTATAATGCTGCAGTTACAAAATGCGGGATGCCACAACATTAATTTCGTTACCCCATCCCATGTTGTGCCCCAGATCCTTTCCGCCGTAGAAATAGCGGTCAATAAAGGTCTTTCAGTGCCCCTGGTTTATAACACGGGGGGGTACGACCGTGTTGAAACCCTGAAACTGCTTGAAGGTGTATTTGATATCTATATGCCCGATTTCAAATTCTGGAATCCTGAAATTGCAAAGACCGTTTGCGACGCCGAAGATTACCCGGAGGTAGCCCGAAAGGCGCTTGTTGAAATGCACCGGCAGGTCGGTGATCTGATTACCGATGAATCGGGTATAGCCAGGCGGGGGCTTTTGGTACGGCACCTTGTTTTACCCCATGGACTTGCAGGAACACGCGAAATAATGAGATTTATTGCAAATAAAATTTCATCCAACACTTATGTAAATATAATGCCCCAGTACAGGCCCTGCGGCAGAGCCGCAGAAATAAAGGAACTTTCTGATTACCTTTCACAAGAGGATTATAAAACGGCCTTGCAGGCGGCAAGGGAAGAAGGGGTTGAACGACTCGACAGCCGAAAACGCAGGTTTATGTTTCTGTAATCTGTTTGGCCCGGATTTGTGATAAAGAATCTAACCGTTCATGGGTTCAGGGTTGAATAAATAATGGTTAATAATCAATGGTTAACAATTAATAATTAACAATTGATTATTGATTATTAGATCGGGTGTCAGTGAAAAGTGATGAATGATGGATATCGAAGACGAATGACAAGTGACCAATGATCAAGATTCAGAAATTATAGGTTCACCTCACAAATCTGAATCGTGAACGCTTACTAAAGAACTCCATTGACTTTTTATTCAATGACAGTTCAATTATTGAATCTAAAAAGATAGGCTTCAAGAAGTCTTCGAGGGCGCAATCTTTAAAAATGAAACACTGTGCATGGATGATAATGATTCTGCTGTTGTTATTAAGCAGCGCGGCTTGGGCCGAACGATTGGCCGTTGGGGTTTCGGTGGCCAATGTACGTTCCGAACCCGGAAAAAATTCCGACATCTTATGGGAAGTCGAAAAATACCACCCGCTGAATGTATTTAAAAAATCCGGTCAATGGTATCATTTTCGAGATTTCGAGGGAGATGAGGGGTGGATTCATAAATCGCTTGTACGTAAAATTCCATCGATTATTACAAAAAAAGAAAAATGCAATATTCGATCCGGTCCGGGCACCGGTTTTTCGATAGTGTTCACGGTTGAAAAAGGAGTTCCGTTTAAGGTTATAAAACGCAAAGAAAGCTGGATTTACATTCAGCATGCTGATGGAGACAAGGGGTGGATTTACAAGTCTCTGGTCTGGTAAGACGGCTAACTTGATAGTATAGGAATTTTCTTTTTTCAAGCGGTGAAGCCGGCCCGCCCGCTCTCCGAGGCGTAGGCTTTACGAGCCGGAGGCCTCGCAAGCCTGCCTGCTTGCCAAGAGCTCGCGAGGCAGACGGGCGAGAGCGTTGCGGGCAGGCGTTATATAGAATCGCGAAGCGATTATATGACTTGATACAAAAGATGAAATAATGTTTACCGGTCAAGAATATACGCACAGAAAGCTTGTTGTGGGAATCGGATCGGCTCTTGTGGATATACTTGCCCGTGAAGACGATGAATTTCTGCAGAAAACCGGTGCGATAAAGGGCGGGATGAAATATGTTGACAAAGAGTTCATAGAGTTGACAATGTCACAAGCATCCAAGAAACTTACTATGGTTCCGGGTGGTTCTGCCTGCAATACGGTTATTGGTATCGGCAAGCTCGGTGGACATGCCCGCTTTGTCGGTAAAAGCGGCAAAGGTAAAATAGGAGGGTTTTTTGAAAAAAATTTAAGAAAAAACAATGTCGATCCGGTGCTTTTTAAATCATCTTCATTTACCGGAAGGGTCCTTTCCATTATTACGCACGATGCACAGCGTTCCATGTTTACATTCCTTGGTGCATCTTCAGAAATACAACCCGAAGAAATCACTAAAAGATGCTTTGAAAATGCGGCAATTGTTCATATCGAAGGGTATCTTCTGTTTAACGAGGATTTAATACTCGCCGCCTTAAATGCCGCGAAAGAGGCCGGAGCGCTGGTATCTCTTGACCTTGCCAGTTTTACGGTTGTTGAGGAGTCAAAAGTCCTTCTTAAAAAAATTGTAAAAGATTTTGTTGATATTCTGCTGGCCAATGAGGATGAAACACTGGCATTTACAGGATACTCGGATGAAATAAAAGCGGTCAGATCTCTTTCGGAACATACGCATATTGCAGTACTTAAGGTGGGAGAACGGGGAAGTTACATTGCCCATGCCGGCAAAATTATAAAGATTAAACCCATGGTAACCGGCACTGCCGTTGATACCACAGGAGCCGGTGACCTATGGGCATCGGGTTTTCTGTTTGGACTGGTTAACGGCTATGGCCTTGAAAAATGCGGCAATCTCGGCTCAGCATGTGGTTATGAAGTGTGTCAGGTGGTAGGAGCAAACATCCCGGAACAAGGCTGGCAGAGAATAAAAAAATATTGGAGGAATCATGGGGAAAAAAAGGGTGTCTCGATCCCGGAAAAGAGACCTGAATAAACCTGATGAATTTATAAGCTTCTGGACAAAAGTATTTGGATGGATCTCTGAATATAAGCTGTCGTTTTCTATCGCGTTGGGGGTTATGGTTGCAATTATTATCGTCATTATTGGGATAGTTTACTTTATAAAAAAATCTGAAGATAAAGCCTTTGCTTTGTTTCAACGGGGAATCACCAACTACCAGACAGAATTGAAAAATAACACACCGGAAAAAGCTTTTCTTAATGCGGAAAAGGATTTTCAGCTTATTATGGAAAAATATTCAAATAGAGATGGAGGTAAACTGGCGAGTTTTATTTATGCTAATATTTGTTACACCGCCAAAAATTATGACAAGGCAATAGAGCTTTACAATAAATCGCTAATAAATTTTAATGACGAGCTCTTTATTAAAGACTTAATCTTCAACGGACTGGGCTATGCTTACAAAGCTAAAAAGGATTTTAAAACCGCAGCCAAATATTTTG
>JAUVTO010000169.1 GCA_030601485.1 Desulfobacterales bacterium
GACATTTCTTTGAGCGGCTGGCGGACTTATGGAAGAGATTGTTCCAGGATAGAGGATAAAGAGAAAAGGATAACTTGCGAACAAAACAGTGAAAAACGGGCAAAACTGATTTTTGGGATCCGTTCCGCGATTGCTGCTGGAAAAACTGTTGCAGTATTGGGAAGCGGCGATCTTCTCATATATGGAGGGCCGTATCGCTGGTATCTGGAAGAGTTCGCAGATCTCAATCCACGGATTATTCCAGGTGTGAGCTGTTTTAATGCGGCAAATGCCGCCCTGCGCAAAGATGTCGCCCTGGGAAAAGAGACCCATGCAGTAGTTCTTACAACCGTTCGTGAAATAGAAAAATTATCAAAACATCATCCTACTATGGTTATTTTTACCATGCATACGAAATTCAAGGATCTGGTGGAGAAGCTACAAAACCTTTATCCTCTCCAAACCCCTATAGCGGTTGTTGTTTATGCAGGATACAAGGAAAAGGAAAGGGTGATCAAAGGAAGATTGAATACAATTCTGGAGTTGGTCGGAGATGAGAAGTTTCCTTTTGAACACCTGGTTTATGTGGGTGATTTCCTGGACCAAAAGAGAAAAAAGGAACGTTAACGAAATTTGTTACAAGATTTGGTAAGAAAGGAAATTTGTTATGAAAAGGTTTAAAATAATGGCTATTTTGTTGGCGATAATAATGGTTGGCATTCCCCAACTCTGTGTAGCAGAGCAAGAGGTTATGAAGGTGGGGGAGATACAGGTTACCGCTCCCAGAGAGAAAGAAGGTATCGTAGTTGCTCCTTCTACTACCACAATAAATGTCGATGAGTACAAGGTGCTCGGTACTCCGCAGAATATCGTCGATATCTTAAAGGATCAGGCTATAATAGATTTTCGGGGGCTGAGCGATTTGGTGCCGGACGATGATACCATCTCCATGAGAGGTTTCAGCGCTAGTCGCTTTGTTACTGCCATAGATGGTTTAACCATCCAGAAAACCGGAGGAAGAAAATCAAGCCATATTGTAGATTATGCATTGCTTCCTACATGGTTGATAGAAAAAATTGAAATCATGCCGGGACCTCATTCTGCTCTATACCCTTGTAAGAGTATAGGTGGAGTTCTTAATCTGATTACAAAAACGCCTAAGAAATATCCCACCTTAAAGCCGGATGTGAATGTAACGACCAGTTATCAGTCGTATAATACCCAAAATCACAATATAAATCTGCAGGGCGGTGTTCATTCATTTATATATGATGTGGGCTATCAAAAGTATCTGACTGATGGTTATCTGAGAAATAATGAAGCTGATATTGATACCGTATTCGGAAGAATAGGATATATCCTTCCTTCAGAGGGGCATATTACCTTGAGCGCTTCATTCACTGATGCCGATCGTGAAATACCGGTAAATAATAATCCTTGGCCGGATAAGCATGGTCGAATTGATTATGACTCAGATTATCCTGAAGTAGCAAGTTCGGCATTTGAACCGATACAACGGCCTACCTGGGACAAAGAGGCTACTTCCTATCGACTGAACTATAAACAACCAACACCCATTGGTGTTTGGACACTTGGCGCTTACAAGAGCAAGGAAAACCGCGAAAGGAATTATTGGGACGACAAAACAGGGACAGAGTACACCGAATGGGAAACCATCTGGTGGCAGCACGGTGGAAGGATTCAGGACGAAATAAGGTTTGGCGAAAACCATGTCACAACCGTTGGTTTTGATATGGCCCAGATGTATGATAACGGCCCAGGCGAAAAGAAAAAGAGGATTGACAACAGGGGCGGTTATCTGCAGCACGAATGGACGATAATCCCAAGGCTCAATCTGACCGCAGGTCTTCGATATGAAGATATCAACATCTGGGTACAGAACTATAATTCGAGTACGGGCGAGAATTATATCACAGGCAGAGAGAACTGGATTAAGAGGAATTGGGATCAATTCGTGCCAAAATCGTTTCTTACCTATGAGCTTGATGACATATCAGAAATGTTGAGAGACACTTCTTTGTCTTTGGGGGTGAGCAAGATATGGCGGGCGCCGGATTATCACGGGCAGTACAATGGCCAGGGAAAACCTTCAGGGGCCTGGCTTGAGCCCGAGCACGGCATTGCCTATGATTTTGTGTTCACAAGAAGGCTATGGAATGATGTGAATCTAAAAGCGGGTTATGCCTTTTATGAGATTAAAGACTTCATTGCTTCAAACAGGGATTACGATAAGTACGGCTTCAAAGACAAAAACATTCCTCCAGGACTTGAATGGAGTGACTATAAGATCAACCTTGAAAAAGTTCACAGGCATGGCGTTGAGCTGGAACTTGGCGGGCATCTGCTGGACAACCTGTCCTTTTATCTTGCCTATGCATATCAGGAGTTTGATAACCGGGGGTCGGAACCTGCCGGTGAAACAAACCTTGATCAGCGAGCCAAACATCGCGTGAATGCCGGTCTGCGCTTTGATCTTTTCGAGGATACTCTGTTGATGCTTGATTATTCATACCAGTCCAAAGAGGTTACAGAAGTGGCCCATGAAGACACAGAAAACCCGGATGAATGGTATTTTACTGAGGTTCAAATAGATCCGTATCACATGGTCGATTTCGGCATAGAACAGACACTTTTTAAGGAGTTCGGCATGATGAAAAACGCTTGTCTCAAGTTCTATGTCAAGAACCTTTTTGACGAGGAATATCAAGATGCCAGCGGCTACCCTGCAACAGACCGAACTTACGGTATTGCCTTGAGCTTTGGGTTTTAGGAGAAATAAGAAAATATAAGGAGGTTTACATGTACAATTTTTCTATTTTCGCAACAAAATGGATTTTCATTGCCATGGTCTCATTAATTATTTCGATAGGCGGATTTGTCCAAAATACTTGTGCGAAAAAGCAAGCCAGTACCCAATTATATCTGGTAAGCATGGGCAATGGGGATACCGATAACATAACCCTGCGCGCGATAAATACGATCAAGGATTCGGATGTTGTTTTTTGCAGCAAAAGGACACGCGACAAATTTCCTATTCTTTTGCAGGGCAAGGAGATTCATGATCCGGGATTCGGGCTTTTTGCCATATATGGAAAAAAGCCGGAGCAAGCAAAGCAAAACAAACGGTTTAACTACGAAGAAAAGATCAAGCAGCTCAATGAGATCACAGGAATTATCCGCAGCGCTGTAAAAGAGGGAAAGGTAGTATCTGTTCTTTGCAGTGGCGATCCTACCATTTACGGTCCGAATATGTGGTACCTGGAGGCATTTGAGGATCTTGATCCGGAAGTAATCCCTGGGGTGAGCTGTTTTAATGCCGCTAACGCGGCTTTGCGCAAAGGTGTTACGTCAGGGGTTAAGGCGCATTCGGTTATACTTACCGCCTCGTTCAGACGCGAGGAATATACCGGCCCGGACAGTATTGAAAAACTTGCCCGAAACCAGGCGACCATGGCTTTTTTTACCATGTTTCTCGATCTGGAAAAGGTGGTGGAAAAGCTGAGAACCCATTATCCGCCGAACACACCGATAGCGATTGTGATCTTCGCGGGTTATAAAGAAAAAGAAAAGATTATACACGCTACGCTTGATACGATTCTGGAAAAGACAAAAGGGGAAAAACTTCCTTTTGAACACCTGATCTATGTGGGTGATTTTTTGACAAATAGATATGACAAAGATCAATAAAGGAAAACCAGGAACCAACATCTGTTTTCAAAGAAAGGGAAAACGTCATGCACAAAAAGAATAATTGTTTGCACGCGTTGGTCACTATTATCTGTTTTACTTTCATTTCTTTTATTCCCTCCATATCTCTTTCCGCGCCGGTTGAAGAATATTGGGTCTGGAAAGCCCTTGGCGCGCGGGTCGCGTGGGAATCGTCCCGGTTGACCGGACATCGACTCGGAACAGGTAACCCTATCGTCATTACCAACGCCGGATACGCTGAGATTGACGGACATTCAACTGAGGGTTGTATGGACGGGCTAATCTGGCGTTTCGGCGTTACAAGGGGAAGTAATACCCTGTTAGAAATACACTCTCACTATGATAAGCCACTATGGTTTTTCGTCTATTACGGATCAGGTATAGGCGCATATCTGGAAGTCAATCCGGAGACAATATCAAGACTCATGAATAATGCGAAGAGACTTATATTCCCCCAAATAGAGGGAGACAACCTGCGCATTCCGGCATCTCAGCTTTTCACCAGAACGGCTGTTGAAAACATCCAGGCAGAGCATCTTTTTGCCAATGCGGAAGAGTACAATGAAAAATTTGCAAATAAAATCTTCGGAGGCAACGAATTTCGTATTGTAACTATCGCAAATGCCGTGGCTGCAGGAGCGCCTGCATATGCGATAAGATCGTTTGAGTTTCATGATCACTACTGTCCAG
>JAUVTO010000016.1 GCA_030601485.1 Desulfobacterales bacterium
CGGGCGTCCTTTCTACTTGAAAGAACTTTTTCCCATATTCGTTTTAAATTGTCAATCTCCTCGATTTCACCCAGTGCCCAAATACAGCCACCACCCCCGGCACCCGTGAATCGCGCACCACAGTTGTTTTTCACGGCAGAATCTGCAAGTTCTTCTCCAACATCATCAAAAACCTCCGGGGTCATCTTTCTCCTGATGGCCACTTCCCTGTTCATTAAGACCGAAGCATCTTTAAAATTTAGTGCATGTAAAGCTTCAGCAAACTTTTGTGTGCATGCAACAATTTCAGCCCAAAGTTCACGATTTTTTCCTGCAAGAAACTGCCGAACCCATTTTTTGTTAATATCTTTTGACTCGTGTGGTACACCGCAGTATGCCAGCAGCAGGTGACGTTTAAGATCATTAAAAGATTTTTTCCTCACAATGACCTTTTTTCTAAAATACGGCTTTCCCACGCCTTCTTGCCAGATCCATGCAGTAACACCGCCATATACAGCTGCAAGCTGATCCTGGAGTCCGCACGGAACGCCTGCTACGCTTGCTTCTAAGGCCTGGGCAAGCAGTGCAATCTGAATCCTGGAAAGCGGCGTTACACCCATTTGCTCAAAAATATGTGAAAAGGCACCGACAAGCGCCACTGCCGCTGCGGATGATCCCCCTAAAGCACTGCGTGGCGGTGATGAAGAATTAATATCAATATGAACACCTTCAGGCCTGAAATAGGCCGCAATTGCAAACATCAGCCCCAGCGGATGATCAAAAGGAGATTCATCGAGATGATATTCTGCGCTGATAAAACCTTTTGAAGAAATTTTTACCATACCTTTTTCGTAGGGAAGAAGTCGTACCCGGGTTCTCAAATCGATTGCCATGTTGACTGTACACGGGGAAAGGTACCTGAGCGGATAATAAAACGTGCTGATATCCAGCGTCCCGCCCATATCGATCCTGCAAGGGGCCGATGCCTCAATTTGATGCGATTCAACGATGCTTTTAAAGGTGTGTGTTGCACGTTGCGTGTTGCGTGATAGGTCCTGCATTTCAATTCTGTCTTTTAATTTTTGCCCTCTGCCCCCTGTCCTCTGATTTCTGTCCTCTGTCCTCTGCCTTCCGGTCATTCCCTTATCTGCCGTAAAAATTTCAAGCTACGAGGTTCTTTCCCTAAATGATAAGGCACAAATACCTCTAAAAACTCCAGACCTTCCATTAAAGCCTGGGAAGCAAATCTGATTCGAACGGCCCTTGTTAAATCCCCCCCTTCAATCCACAAAAGATGTTTAATGGTTCCCTTTGAAAGAAATATCTTCTGCAAGGCTCCGGAAGCACACCCGTCACATACAATCCCGCCCTTTGAAAGATCAAATTTAATCCTGGTTTCTTTCATCTTCTCCAGTTCAGCCTGGCAGATGCCGCACCGTTTTAAATTTGGACCCAGGCCGGCTATTGTCATAAATCTTATCTGAAACAGGATGGAAAGCGCTCCTTCGGATGTATGGTCCAGATCGAGTTCTCCCAGAACATACCGAAACAGGTGGAAAAGCTGCGCCTGTTTTTGACCTTTTTCCATCCATTGATTGATCAATTCAGCCCAGTAGCTGGCATAAGCTGTTTTTATTATCTTGGACCTGATGTTGGGAAAAGCATGCTTTAATGTCGCTTCCTGAAGAACAGGCAGCCCTTTGCCTCGGCCGATACTGAATACCACGTCCAATACTGAAAAGAGCTCGAGGATGCCTGCAAATCGTTTTGTGCTTTTTTTGGCGGATTTTGCAATTGCCGAAATTTTACCTTTGTTTAAAGTAAAAAACGTAATAATTAGATCATAGTCTCCAAAATCGATCCGACGAAGCATGATGGCAGGCGTTGAAAAGCTTGACATCTCTTCATATACCAAGGAGTGTCGTAGCGATTTTAAAATAGAAGTAAACGCTGACAATATCTATGGCTGTGGTTACAAAGGGACCGGTTGCCACGGCAGGATCGACATTTATCCTTGCAAATCCCATTGGCACCAAAGAACCTACCAGGGCAGCAACAGACATGGAACTGATCACGGCGAGTCCTACGGATATGGCAACCTGAAACGTACTGTATCGAAGCTGGGCCACCAAACCAACCAAAAACCCATAAACCACACCCAGTATAAAACCGATGGCAAGCTCCTTGAAGACTACTGACCAGGTATCTCTAATGTTAAGGCGCCCGGTTGCAAGACCCCGCACCACAATGGTGGAAGTCTGGGTGCCGATATTGCCGCCCATGCCCATGATGACCGGAATAAAGGCCGCAAGATATGCAAGCTTTTTTAAACTTCCTTCAAAGTGGCCTATAATAAAAAATGCAACGATGCCACCGATACAGCTCGCAAAAAGCCAAGGCAGACGAATCCTTGTGCTTCTAAAAACAGACTGTGTTTCGATAAACTCTTCGCCGCCCACACCAGCCATTTTTAAAATATCTTCCGTAGCCTCTTCTCTGATGATATCAATAACATCATCTACCGTGACAATACCCACTAACTGGTTTGTGTCATCTACTACCGGTACCGCAAGAATATCATAACGAGCAACTATTTTTGCCACCTCTTCCTGGTCCATATCGGTCTTGACTGTAAAAACATCTGTTGTCATGAAATCTTTTAGCGGCGTCTCGGGAGAAACCACCACCAATTGCCTCAAAGAACTAACGCCTATTAATTTGCCATTTGAATCAACCACATAAAGATAAAACGGCATCTCCACATCCAGATGTTCTTTCTGAAGCGACTCGATGGCTTCCCTGGCAGTTGTATTTTCTCGCAAGGCAATAAAATCAGGAACCATGATGCCGCCGGCAGTATCATCTCCATAGTGAAGCAGACCTTTAACCTCTTCGGAACTCTCTTTTTTCATCCTTTCTATAATGGCGTCAGACCGTTCCTCGGGCAGTCGTCCTAACAGGTCGGCCACATCATCGGTGGGCATTTGTTCAAAAATTTCTGCCATATCATCAAGTTCAATTCCTTCATTAAACACAAGAAAGGTATCTTCATCCAGTTCACTGAAGAGTATACCCTTTTGCTCGATCTCCTCTATCATTTCAAAGAGCTTATGCTGGTTGGGAATCGACAAAGAACGGAACACCAGAGACAAATCTGCTGCATGTGTCTTGCTAACAATCTTTCCAAGATGGGTTAAAGCATTCCGTCTCAGCAATCTCTTGATGCTATCGATCAGTATTTTAGTACGGTCACTTTGCATATGATAATATGAAACTATTTGATAATTTTTATAACAGCCTGATTACGCAACTCTTCAAGCCATGACTGAAATTTTTTTTCAATAATTTCATTAAAGAGTATTCTTTCAATCTCGGGTGATACCTCTTCCAGAGGCTTTCCTGAAGTTTTAACAATCTCTTTAACAAAAAAAATCTGAAATCCCTGGTCTGTATCAAGAACAGGGGTAAACTCACCGGCCTTCATCTCTTTTATGGCATTTTGCAACTGTGGAGAAAGCTCATCAAGCCGGAACAAACCCAAATCACCGCCCTCAGCACCCAGAGATGATTCAGAATAGGTCCTGGCCATATTTTTAAAAGATTCCCCCGCTTTTAATTCTATTAAAATCTCATCCATTCTGGCTTTAATCTTATCCTTCTCCGTTTCATCGGCAAATAGTGGAACTTTTATAATTATGTTGTAAAGATGATATTTCTTCTTTCCTCCATACTTATCTGGGTGGTTGTTGTAATAAAACGTTATGTCCTCTTTTGTAATCACAATCTTGGATCTCACTTTAAGGTTGATCAGCTTTGTCCTGAGTATCTGTTCCTTCATCCGTTCACGATATTCCTCCATTGTTAATCCTTCATTAGCCAATGTATGTCTTAGATCTTCATCCGTATAAAAATTTGTTTCTTTAATCCGTTCAATGGTTTGATCTATCTCTCGTTCATCTATTCTAATTTTTAAGCGTTCTATCTCCTGATCCTTAAGTTTTTGATCGATGAGTCGATTGAGCATATCCTCCCGCACCTTGAAGAGCATTTTATGTTCTTTGTCGGTTGAATAACCAAGTTTTCGGATTTTCTCTTCATACGGTTTAAATGATCGGTTCAGTTCGAAAAGGGTAATAATGTCGTCATTAACTACCGCTACAATTCGGTCAACAACTTCTGCGCTTTCCCCTTTAGCAGCAAAGGAAAATCCAAACACAGAAAAACAAGAAATATATATTATACAATAAACTAAACAGGCAAATCGTTTGTACATCATTATAATAATCCGCAAGCCAGTTGGCTTCGCTCATCCCGCTATATAGCGGTATAGAATTTCCAAGATGCTGAATTCGGTTACGAACCGATGATTTTCTCCCACTGTGCTTTATTTACTTCAATGATATATTTTTTTTGAAGTTCTTTTATCCAAGGCTTATACGCTTCTTCGATCTTTTTTCTGCGTAAATTTTTTATCATGGTTTCATTTATATCTTTTGACACCTCTTTTATATCCGGTGTCAACTCATCATTTTTGTGATGCGCTTCATAATACTTCGACACATCATCAGGTGTCACTACAATGTGATCACCCAACTCTTTGGCAACAACCTTTTCCATGAGCAAACGGGTCTCTAATCCCTTTTCCCATGACTGGTAAGGCACGGCATACTCGAGTAATATCTGATCGAATTCATTTTTGGGATAATCCCGTTTTATATCTTCAACAGCCTTTTTAACTTCTTCATCAGTAATCTTAATGCCGACATCTTTGGCCCTTTCCCGTAGAATCATCTCCTCGGTCATCTGTTTAACAAACCGCATTTGAGCTTCTCTGACAGCCTCGGGTTGCTGCATTTCACTATGTGAGTAAAAGGCTTTGGCAATCTCAAAGGCCCTGTTGAAATCAAGAACGGTTATAACACTGTCTCCGACCCGTATAAAATATTCATCACGGTGTTTAGATTCAGAATCGGCACACCCGGCCAAAGGGTAAATGATCGATAAAACTCCGATCAGAATCATAAACCTGTTAAAATATTTTATCATCGAAAAAGGGTTGGTTTTAGTGCCAAAATCACATAAATTATTGATCGTTAACATGTTGCATGATTTGTTTCAAGATATTTTTAGTCTGAGTCAATAGACCGGCTCTATTTGTTTTTGAAAGTCCGGCTTTTAGCATATGGTCTCTGGTGAACTCGAATCGCCCACCTTCGGAAACAATCATATCGAGTATTCCTGCGGGATTTTTTTGGTGAGCTTCCGAAAAATAAAGGGAAAGCTGCGATCCTCGCAGATCAAGCCGTTTCACGCCCGCCTTTATAGCCAATACCCTGAGCATGATTTTTAAAAGTAGATTTGAAGCCTCAACCGGTAAGGCGCCGAAGCGATCCACCAACTCTATTTTAAAATCAGCAATCTCATCTACTTCTGTTATCCTGGTCATACGACGGTATGCTGAAAGACGCTGGTCGATATCCTGTATATATGATTCGGGTATTGAAGCAGGCAGAGCAATGTTAATTTCCGGTTCCAGACGTTCTTGAATCTTTTCCCCTTTCAGTTCTGCCATTGAGTTCTCCATCAGTTTGAGAAACATATCATAACCGACTGCGGCAATATGACCGGACTGGGAAGCTCCCAGAATTGTCCCTCCTCCTCTGATTTGCAAATCACTCATTGCAATTTGAAAGCCGGAGCCAAGATCACTGTGCTCCATCAACACCTTCAGGCGCTTTCTGGCATCTTTACTCAATGTGCTTTCGTTGGGTATAAAAAGATAGGCATAGGCCTGTTCATCAAAACGTCCCACACGACCCCGTAATTGATAAATTTGAGCCAGTCCGAATCTATCCGCCCGATTGATTAATATTGTGTTGGCTGAAGAGATATCAAGACCTGACTCTATGATAGAGGTACACACCAATAAATCTATCTCTTTGTTCATGAAGCGAATCATTACCTGCTCCAGCACATCATCATCCAGACGACCGTGGGCTACATCAAGCCTGACCCCGGGCACCAGTTCCCGCAAATGTTTTGCCATGGCCCATATGCTGTGAATGTTGTTATGAACAAAGAATATTTGGCCGTTTCTGTTTAACTCATTGAGTATGGCTTCTGAAATAACAGCATCATCTATTTCAGAAATATATGTGATAATAGATTTGCGATGTTCCGGCGGAGTCGAAATTACACTGATGTCACGTATCCCCATCAAAGACATGTGGAGCGTTCTTGGGATCGGAGTAGCGGTTAAGGCAAGAACATCCATGGTGCTTCTTATTTTTTTCAGATTCTCCTTATGTTTGACGCCGAAACGCTGCTCTTCGTCAAGCACGAGAAGTCCCAGGTCTTTAAATGCCACATCTTTCTGAAGCAGCCGGTGAGTGCCAATGACAATATCTATGTTTCCTGCTTTAAGATCACCGATAATCTTACGCTGCTCGCGCATAGACCGGAATCTGTTCAAACACGCAACATTAACCGGGTAGCGCTCAAAACGGTCGGAAAACGTAGCAAAATGTTGTTCTGCAAGCACCGTGGTCGGCACAAGTACGGCAACCTGTTTGCCGTCACTGACGGCCATAAGCGATGCGCGCAGAGCGACCTCGGTCTTACCATATCCCACATCACCACATACCAGTCTGTCCATGGAAACAGATGCTTTCATATCATTAAGAACGTCTTCAATGGCATTAAGTTGGTCTGATGTCTCCTCGTAAGGAAAACCGGCTTCAAAATCGAAAAAATCGGTATCTACTTCTCTGAAAGCATGGCCATGCTTAACCTTACGCTCGGCGTAAAGTTTCAAGAGTTCCCCGGCGATCTTCTCCGCCGATTTTTTTACCCTGGCTTTGATCCGATCCCATGATTTGCCGCCCATTTTATCAAGAACAGGCTCGATATCATCCACCCCTATGTATTTCTGAACCATGCTCATGCGATCTACAGGCAGGTAGAGTTTGTCATCATCTTTATAGACAATCAAAAGAAAATCATTGCTCGACCCGTTCAGTCTCAATTTTACCAGACCGTTATACTGCCCTATTCCGTGTTCAACGTGAACAACAAGGTCCCCCTTTTTTAAATCTTCGAATGCAAGGAGCTCAGTTCGAACCTTTTGCATCTGTTTTATTCTACGGCGATGTCTTGACCCAAATATTTCATAATCCGTAATGATAGCCAGAGATTCAGCAGGCCATACAAAACCTGAAGAAACCTCGCCCGTGCACACATATGCCTGGTTTTCGCCTGGTTTAACATCATGGAAACCATCAATAAACCTAAGGTGGATACCATATGGGGCCAAAAGTGATTTCAGTCTGTCGGCCTGGGCTCTGGTTTTGCAAACCAGAAGTGTTGCACATCCGGATTGTTTTTGATCATTGATCCAGTTTGCAAGCGGCGAAAAAAGAGCTTTTTCTCTACAACGCCTCAGCTCCAGGCTGATATCCATGTTGTCTTTAACGATAAAATTAAATGCTCGGGAGGGCTGCCCGTTATAAAGAAAGCCTTTTGAAACGGATAGCTGTTTAACCGTCAGCAGCTTTTTATGCTTAAAGATTTTTTGGGTATCTGACCACTTTAGATAAAGTCTATCCGGCTCAACACATAGCCTGGAATCCTTGCACGCGGAAACAAAACAATTTGACGCTTGCTCTCGCGATTGATCAGCAGCTCTTTCCAGTTCAGCCGGTTCTGTCAGAATAAAAAGCGCATCGTTGGGCATATAATCAAAGAACGTGTGAAGATCCGGATAAATGAGTGGAATCAGGCTTTCAATCCCGGGAAACACACGCTCATTCCTGATCTGATCAATCAGGCTTCTGACCTTTGTTACCGGGAGTTCCAACCGGGATGCCTGCTCCCGTATCCGTCCGATGATCTGATCAATACATTCCATCTTTAAAACAGCCTCCCGGGCCGGTAGTATAACTGCTTCCTGAATATTTTTGATTGTCCTCTGGTTTGCGGCCGAGAAGAACCTCAGAGATTCCACAGTATCTCCGAACAATTCGATTCTGAGCGGATCTGAATAAAGTGGTGAAAAAACGTCCAGGATACCGCCCCTTACACAAAAATCTCCGGGTTCCTCAGCTATTGCCGATCGAACATAGCCGCCTGAAATCAGTTTCTCGACCAATAGATCTCGATCGATTTCTTCTCCCGCCATAATAAGTTCGGCATAATCACATAGTTCCTGCTTTGGGATGATCCGTTGCAGCAAAGCCACTACTGTTGTAACCACAATTTGCGGGGCATCCTCCATTATAAAACGGTAAAGAGATCTGATCCGCCTGGCTGCTGTTTCGTTGTGATAGGAAAGGTGCTGAAAAGGTAAAATATTATACGGCGGAAAATAAACCGGTAAGGGATTGTTTTTCCCTGAAAAAAATCTCAGATCTTCCAAATACTTTTCCGCATCTTTTGTTGAAGGAACGATCACAACAACAGACGCTCTGCGCGCCATGGTTAACCTGGACACAAAATATGCCCGCTCAGACCCGGACAGTCCCATACAATCAATGCGATAATCCCTGCCAGGAATTATATCAATCAAAGGTCCAGGTGATATTTTTACTTGATTTTGATTCATAAACAAAGTAGTTGTCTTTTTACTGTGCCGGCGTAGCTCAGTTGGTAGAGCAGCTGATTCGTAATCAGCAGGTAGGCGGTTCGAATCCGCCCGTCGGCTCCAAATTCAGGTCATAACTTGTTCTGGAGAAACTTTTTTCTTCATGCCTTTCCAATGAGGCACTTTTGCAAACCGCTATAGCTTAATTCGGATTATTCTGCAACCGGCGTTTATGCCCTGGAAAATTCGTGCCCAACGCTATTTAGTGCCCAAACGAAAACTAGGATTTTTTGTTAAGATCAAGCCTCCGGCCCGTAGGGCCTACGCCCCGGAGGGAAAGACGAAAATTTTAACCACAGTAATACAGGTAGTATTTCGAGGATTAAAATTTGAGTCTGACGCAGATATTGGCAAAAAAGACAGTTTTCGTTCAGGCACTATTTAAAAATGACCCGGCATAAACATAATAAATTCGCAAAAAAGTGAATTCATCACGTGTTGGGTGCTTAGTGTTTTGCTTGAAATATATATTGACAACTCAGCAGGTTATAATCCCCAAAACAACAACGTCCAATTTTCGCGCAAAGCAGTATATCGCTATAATAACAACCACTTGACCATTCATCCATTTAACTGCTTAACAAGGTTCAAAAATAAAAGGAGTGACTGTGAGTTATAAAATAGGCTTTGCCGGAACCGACGGAAGAACACTTTTAAGTGCTGTGGTTACTTCAACGGCAACAAGTGAGAACTATGATAATGATTTTCAGGGAGTGGTGATTAGAGGAATGCCGGCCATGCCACCCTTTGCCATGTCAATGCAATGGCCGGTGAAATTTATTCCCACAGCAGATAATTCCAAAGAGGCATATGCCACTGCTATTATTGCCGCCCTTAAAAACGGCTCCATTGATTGCGTGGTTCCCATGCCTGAAGATTTATTACTTGATGGTCTGTTGGATAACCTGGAAGAAGTCGGTCTTTTAGATCATGTTATTGGATTCACTCGTAAAAGTTCATTTATTGAAGGCGACAAAATCGCTTGTAAATATCTTTGTCATGAATATAATATTCCTGTGGCAGATAAGTGGTATGCCGTGGATGCCAGAAATTATCAAGAAATTTTGAGGCCTTGTCTGGTTCTATTGGATTTATATGGCGGGGCGGTTCTGAAGTATCCATACAGTGCCGGAGGAAAGGGTTCCCGTATCATCTTAAACTCTTGGGAGATAAAAGAGGTATATGACACCTTTATAAAAGATTATAGTAAGAGCTATAAACAACGGTTCGGTAAAAAATCAGAATGGCCGCTCCTGATAGAATCCAGAATGTCAGGAGTCGAAATTTCTTTTATTATTCTTGTTGATAAAAACGGAAGTTTTCAAATTCTTCCCACCTCCATGGATTATCCGGAACGTTTTCCCGGGCCTGCCAGTAAGGACAATCCGATTACCGGCGGAATGGGGAGCATATCACCCCATCCCATGGAAACGCCTGACCTGCTTAAAATGGCAGCCAGAAATATTGTTAAACCTCTGATAAGGGCCTTGAGAGAAAAAAATATGTTACGTCCGTGTCTGATATACCCGGGCTGTTTTTTATCTTTTGACAATAATATGGCACCCACAAGAATTCGAGTCTGTGAAATCAATATTCGGCCTCCCGAACCCGAATGGCAGCCGATTATCCGAAGAATAAGGAACCTGGGAGCGTTAATTAAAGCTACAATTGAAGGGAATCTGGACCAGGTAACCCCGGAAGTACGATCCGATCAAATTTCCATCTGCGTCGCCCTGGTTACGGGTTCCGGCGGCCCTCAAAACCAAAAAGGGTATCCCTGGTCCTGTACCAAAGGAGAGTTGGTCGATATTGACTTTGCCTACTTGAAGAAAAAAAAGATACAGGTTATCCCATCTGCAATGACGTATTCATCTGAAGAAGGAATTTTTAAATCAGATGGCAGCCGGGTGGTGTATTGTAATGTTAATGCAACCGTTAAACCTGGAGAAAGCAGAGCGAAAGCGGCAGAACGTCTTCGTCAAAAAATATTGGCCGCCGTTGAAAATGGCAAAATCAGGGTAATTCCCCGTGAAAATCCACAAGGGAACCGGCTGGATTTACGAAGGGATATCGGCGATCATTTCGTTATCGCTGAAGCCTTGCTTCCGACACTGGTATAAATAATTTTTACATCAATCATCTTGACATACATATCCATTTTAGCATACCGATATATGATAAAATGTAAGTTTTAAGATCTTTTTTGGGGGGAAATCTATATGAATGATTCCGATGACAGAAAGTTAAAAGCTGAAATTGATGAAATTATGAAAAATATCAACAACATAATTAAAAATATAGAAAACCTTGATCTTGTAAACAGCAAGAAGTCAACACAAAATGAGGATTGATGTTTGTTAATGTAAAAACCGTACAAGTTAAAAGTGTCTAAAGTGATCTAAAGTGCCTAAAGTTATGGTGTCGCTTCGCTCCGCCGATTGTATATAATTGACAGAATTCCTTAACCCTGGCCCAGACCGATCACCAATACTCTATACTCAAAAAGTTATGTTTGTAATGATCAATAAATCAGATCGATATATGAACAGTTAGCACCAGGGCGGGCTTTAGCTCACTTTAAACTTTAGTTCACTTTAAACTCTTGCAGCGATTCTTCAGGCAGAGCCGGAAAACTCTGACCTGGCTCTCCGAGGCGTAGGCCTCCGGCTTGTAAAGCCTACGGCTCGGAAAGCTCTACGAGCCGGAGGCCCAAAGGACCAGATTTTTCAGGGCAAAATAAATATAATACAGATAAAAACCGCAAAAATTATTTAAGGAGGCGCCATGGCATTAACTAAAAATGATATTGTCACAAGGGTACACGAACTGGGCTTCACAAAGAAAAAATCTGTTGAGATAATCGAAGCTCTATTGGAAATTATTAAAAGTACGCTGGAAAAGAATGAAGATGTTCTTCTTTCAGGATTCGGAAAATTTTGTGTAAAGCAAAAGAAAAAGCGAAGGGGGCGAAACCCTGCTACGGGTGATGATTTGATATTGAAGGAACGAAAAGTTGTCACATTCAAATGTTCCGGGAAGTTACGGGATAAAATTAACGGCCAAGGATAATTTGATTCCTGAATATACAATATTGGGCCATACATGCCTGTTAGGCGATCATTAAAGCATATCGATAACATCTTGTCGATGCCGAACTATCCAATATCCAATGCTCAATGCCCAACTGAAAAATTTTTAACCATTGGATAATGCATAGTTTCTTATTTATAAATCTTTTGTTCTTTTCGGAAAAATTCCGTATGCATAAATTCATCCATCAGGAAGGAAAAAATATTTTCAAAGGCATCGCAAAACCGCCCGGGGGAGCCCTCGGAAAAATATTGGCGAAATTTGATCCTGAAATAATTATCGGCCATCCTACTTTTCATTGCGAGGATAATATTGGCAGCCTGGTATGCCGGGATTTGGAAGGCGCTCGGAAGGTTTTTAACGACAATCGAGTGGCTGTTATAATAGCGGACGGCACATATAACGACAAGAGCAACGATACTTCCAATATTGAGGCTGCAATAACCGGTGCAAAAAAAGCTCTAAGTGGATTTACTGATCAAGAAAGAAAAAATGTGCTGGTTTATGCCGGTCCCCATGAAGGATACGACAGCGCCCATTTTTCGCCGGGCAAAGGCAATGCCTTTAAAATGATTTTTGAAGAAATGGAGTCCACCCGAGCAAAGGCCATCCTTCTACTTGACGGTGATTTGCGTAATGATATGACTCCGTGGCAAAACGTTTACAAAAAAGTGATTGCGCATCATGAAAAACATTGCCCCGGCGAGGATTTTTTTGTAACAGCCCGCTACGCACGCCACATTGTGGATGCCTCCCTCACACGCAATGTGGTTGGGCCGCTTACAACGCTTATGGGAAGTTACGTGCCCGGAGGTATTTCCGGCGACATTATGTTAAGCGCTGGTGCTGTGGCTAAAGAGCGAATCGCAAACTGGAATGATGCCCGTCGAAATTACGGCACGGATATCGCCACCACGTTTGATAATATCGCCGATCCTAATACCCGAATATATGAAGTTTATTTGGGCGCCAAACTACATGACGTCACTGACGATGCCAAACTTAGCATCATGCCCGGGCAGGTAATCGGCGCAGCCCTGGAAAGAATACTTTATTATGAGGATTTGGATGGAAGAATTACCCATCGGATGCTAAATGATGTTCCATTAGAGAAAATCGTTGTCTGGAATTCTGATCAGACAAACATCAATTTTATTAACCCGGGAACCACAAATGTATTTAATATTGATGCAAAGAGAGACGCCCTGGCTGATAAGCTTGATAATTTCAAGGGTGATATAAAAAAGGTCCTCCGGTCTTCTTCATATGAGGAAATTATCAGTAACCACAAAATCCTGACGGACTCCATAAATTCAAAGACGGATGAAATTGTTCTGATGTCTATCTCGCAGGAGCGCTGGATAGAACTTTTATACGAAGTGATGGGTTACGTGATGGTAACCAAGGATATCGAAAGTAGCAAAAAAGCGCTGAATTATCTGTATACCGCAGCTTTTGTGGAATTTTGCTCGGAGAAGCTTAAGGATCTGGGATATACTACCCTTTCTGCGGTACGCGGCATACAGGAGAATCTCGGCATCGGCGGCAGCAAAGCCAAAGCTTTTTATTCGGAAAAGGTAGATAAGGTTGTAAAAGCCCTCGCCTTGAGGTTCTACCAAGGCCGATCCCGGATCATAAATAGAATGAAAGAATTAAAAAATTAAAGTAAAATATTGTAAGCCTTGATTTTGCTTAACAAGGAAGGATGGCTTATTTCAAGCATCCTGGCGGCTTTGGTTCGGTTGCCGCCGGTTGCCTTAAGCGATCGGGTAATGAGTTTTTTTTCCAGAATCTTCCGGGCAGCCTTCAGGGAATAACCTTGGAATAAATCGTCCATCTGATCTGTATCAGATTCCGCCCCAAGTTCAGGCGGAAAGTTTTCCGGCAAAAGGATCGTATCTTCTGCAAGTACCACAGCCCTTTCGATTATATTCTCCAGTTCCCTGACATTTCCCGGCCAACTGTGCTTAAGCAGAAGGGACATAGCCGCAGGTGTTATCCCCTTTATTCCCTTTTCCAGACTTATATTGAACCGGTCAATAAAATGTTGACATAAAAGAGGGATGTCCTCTGGCCGGTTCCTGAGTGGCGGTATTTTGATCGGTAACACGTTTAGTCTGAAAAACAAATCTTCTCGAAATGCGCCCTTGCTGACCTCATCTTCAAGATGTTTTGCAGTTGCAGCAATTACTCGAACATCTATTTTCTTTGTTTTTGAATCACCCACCGCTCTGATTTCGTTTTCCTGCAACACTCGCAGGAGTTTAACCTGCAAAGACAGGGGCAATTCACCAATCTCGTCAAGGAAGATTGTTCCGCCGTCCGCTTCTTTAAAAAGACCTTTTCTATCTTTATCCGCACCGGTAAAAGCACCCTTTTTATAACCAAAGAGTTCACTTTCAAGTAAATTTTCAGGTATGCCCCCACAGTTGACGGGAACCAGAGATTTTTTTGCTCTCTGCCCTGCAAAATGGATACCTCTGGCAATCAACTCTTTTCCGGTTCCGCTGTCACCATAGATCAATACCGTGGTATTGTATTGGGCCACTTTCTCGGACAGCTTGAATACAGACAGCATGGCCTTGCTTCTGGCCACCATGTTTCCGAAATAATAATTTTCTTGAATTTTTCGAATTCGTTCTTTCAACCAGAGGTTCTCTCTTTTTAAACTTTCCCGTTCTTCAGCCTTTTTAAGGGTAAGGAGAACTTCATCAGGCTTAAACGGTTTCGATATAAAATCATATGCTCCCTTTTTCATGGCTTCAACAGCGGTATCAATGCTGCCATATGCTGACATCATGATGACTGTCGTGGCCCATAGTTTATCCCTTGCCGTTTCAAAAAATTCCATTCCATTCATATTAGGCATCTTAAGATCACAAAGGATAAAATCGTATAATGTCTGATCAACCATCTCAAGAGCATCCGCACCATCAGACGCCGTATCGACACGGTAACCGGATTTATTGAGTAAAGATGACAGCATGTGACGCATGTTCTCTTCATCATCTATGACCAGCAGACGTTTTTGGGAAGATTTGCTCTCACTTGTGATTTTATTATCCATCATTCATATCCAATTTTTCTTTGCCCGTTTCCCCATTCGCTGCTTGGGCAGTCAAGGGAAGGTATATGTTTATCGTCGCACCTTTGCCTTGTTCACTGCTTGCCTGGATTTTTCCGCCGATTCCTTGGACAATCATAAAACAGACCGAAAGACCCAGGCCTGTCCCCTTACCGGGTTCCTTGGTGGTATAAAAAGGATCAAAAATATTCCCAAGATTTTCCTTTGCAATCCCGGAGCCATTATCAATATAGCTTATTTTCAATAGGTTCGGATGGTCTGCCGATTCAGCTGGGACATTCTGCACCACCTCGCTGGTTATCGATATTTTGCCTCCAAAACAATCCTCAACTGATGAAATAGCATCGACAGCATTTATAAGTAAATTCAAAAAGACCTGTCTCAATTGATTCGGATCAGCCATCACTCTATCGTTTTCCGCAATTAGGCTGAGATTTAATTCAACATTGGACATCAACGGCTGAAATTTAAACACATCAACAGTTTCTCTGATGATTGAGTGCACTGAAACATCCTTCAAAACTTCACTCGAAGGCCTTGAAAAATCAAGGAGTTGTTTGATAATAGTATTTACTCTATTTATTTCATTTTCTGTACGGAGAATAAATTCTTTTTTATCTTCCTCTGAAATATCGTTCTGTTTAAGCAATTCCAGATAACCCATAACAATACCTATGGGGTTTCCCATTTCATGGGCAATTCCTGAAGATAATCTGCCGATAGATGCCAATTTTTCCGCTTGGATAATCTCTTTTTGAGCCTGTTTTAAATCGATATTTGCCTTCTCAAGGGACATAACCGTGGTCCGAAGTCTTTCTTTGTCATCGGCAATCTGTTTCAACATACTGTTCAAGGCCTTGGATAGTTTGCTGAAATCATTATTTTCTTTTTCATAAAGAAAAAACATCTCGTCATCTTCTCGGTATTCTTCAGCCCTCTTTACCAGCCTCTGTAAAGGTTTCACGATAATCCTTGACAACCGGTAAAAACCGATAAAAGAAAAAACAACTGTATTGATGAAGATATAGATCAATAATATATATTGTGTCCGTCTCAACGTTTTATGGATTCCTTTAAGGGGTAAAACAATACTTACTCCTGCAACCACACTTCCGTTTTTGAGCAAAGGCGCTGATATGATCAAATTCCGGCTTTGCTTCCCAAAAACCCCCCAAGTTGAACCAAAAAATCGGGTGGCTTTATCTCCCGACCGAATTGTTTGTCTTGCAAGTGTCTCAATTTCATCTTGCAAGGTACAATTTTCCCCATAGAAATGTACTCGATTTTTCTTTGCGTCCATAACAACTGCGCAAGAAAATTCTGCATTTTTTAACCTCTTACTAAAATCATCCTTAAAATCTGAATTCGATGTAATATTGTCCGGTTCCGGAAAAAACATTATATTGGCTTCCATTCCTGATATAAATGTATATCCTCTTGAAATTTCAGATCCAAGGAGGTCCCTTCGTGCGGTTATAACCATTACAAAATCTAATAAAAGCATTGCCAGCACTAAAAGGACCGTTAGATGAATAGCAATATTTGTTTTTAAACCGTGAGCAAACACATCAAACCTTTTACGTGTCGGAATTGCTAAAACTCATGGAAATCAAATTTTAAATGCCCCTCAGTTCATGGTATCCAGGTTGTGGAAGACAGGCATTTTTTTTAGAATTTTACGTGAAAGTTCCATATAAGTCAAATTGCGTTTATACAAAGCATCACATTTAGGCGATTGCACTTAAATTTCACTGAAAGCCTTTGTTATGCGTCGCCTCCTGACCGGCTATGCCGTCAACTTTAATCATCGACATGGCAAAAGCTCTCATCTTTTTTAACAACAGGAACAAATTGATTTTTTGCCGGAAGGAAAATTATTAAGCCTTCTGTATCCTTACCTTACCCGTACGGATTTTTGCCAAAAAATCGGACATTTTTTGTCACAATTTCATTATAAGCTCGTGAAACATTCCGATAAAATCATTTAAAACCATCTCAATAAATAAGTTCTTTTGAAAACCTATTTTCATTAACATACTGTTTTTTTAGCTAAATTGAACAAAAGGCCCTCGAGTCCGACTGGCTCTCAACCAGTCTCATAGCACCAAAAGGCATATTATTTGCATGTATTTGCAGGATCAATCAATCACGTTTAAATAGGCTCCAACCCTATGAAATAAATTTTACATTCCATCAGGCAGGCATTTAAGGAGGCAGGTAAGATATTCAGTATATTAAGTTAATCCTGTTTATCTTGTTTGAATTTAAAAACTTATTTCCATTAAAAGAATTTTAAACGTTTTAATATAAATTAACTTTAAAATTTACAATAGCTATTGGATAACACTACGGAATGAAAGGGCAAACCCGTTGAAAAGCGGGGACGCAAAGCCACGGGTCTAAAGCTGGAAAGCCAGGACAGCCGGGCTGCCGAATATCAGTAGAAGTCACCTCACTCGAAGCAAAAGACACTCTACTTCAAACCACTTGGGCGCCTTTCTCTATAGAAGTTATCCATTCATAGAGAAAATGAGGCGCCTGTTATGGATAGAGGCTTAAGTAAAAATTTATTCAGTGTAATATGCTGTGCTTTCACATTTTTTGCTTTAACCCTGTTTTCCCCGCCTTCAATATATGCAGCGGACGTCACTCTGGCGTGGAGTAGCAATAGTGAATCGGATCTGGCTGGCTACTATATTTACTATAAGACCGGCTCTTCCGACACCCCGTATAATGGCACAGGAGCTGTTGAAGGCAACTCACCGATCCAAGTGCCTATAGCAGATTTAGACAACCCCGCATACCCTGAATACACAATCCATTGCTTAAGTGACACTGAAACCACCTATTTTGTGCTGACTGCCTACGATACCGAAGGCAATGAAAGTGGTTACTCAAATGAAGTATGTTATCAACCCTCAGTAGATGTGCCTCCATCAAATCTGCCTCCACGTGCGCCAATCATCATGTATCCTGAGAATGGTCAGGATGAAATCGAAGTTCCCCTGGATATAACAACTGAACCCTTTTCAGACCCAAACAACGACTCTCACAGACAAAGCCAGTGGCAAATCAGCGACCAGAGCGATTTCTCATCCCTTGTTGTGGATGTTACCAGCAACACCTATCTGACCAGGTTTTCAGTTCCCCACATGGTCTTGATATCAAACCAGAAATATTACGTGCGCGTCCGATTTTACGATGTCTATTCTGAAGCCTCGGATTGGTCCGGCTCTGTTGAATTCACCACCATTTGCTTTTTCGAGGATCTTAATTCAAACGGCATTCCTGATGTTGATGAGGTGGATGACACCGTCGATTTCAATCTCGACGGTATCCCTGATAACTTTCAGCCCCAGATCATCAAATGCGTGCAGGTATCTGATGGCTCAACTTATTTCGGAATCGAAAAAATCTCAAGTTCCGCCAGCGAAATTGAAACCTTGGGAATAATTGATCCGGACACCATTTCTGACACTGTTAACAGACCGGCGGATCTCATTTTTGGCCTTTTTTCCTATCGGTTGCGCGTTAACCAGCCTGGCGACACAGCCATAGTGAAAATATATTTTTCAGGAGAGATTTTCTCG
>JAUVTO010000021.1 GCA_030601485.1 Desulfobacterales bacterium
AATTAACATAATGGAACTGGAATTACAAATATTTTAAAGGTGGCCGTTCATGATTACGTATCGAAGCGCAAATCTTTGCAAATTGCATCTGCTTATGAGATTGCAGTTCCGAATCATGGGTTGCTACCGCTGAAAGATAACCGGTTGGCATATGTTGTGAAGCGCTTCGATCGGCTTGAAAACGGTTCAAAACTCCAGCAAGAAGACTTTCAACAGCTTCTTCAAGCCGATGATAAATACTCCGGTTCCTATGAAAGCATCGCAAATTTTGGCTGATAAAATCAAGTTTGTTCTCTTTTAGCTCGTCAGGCCAATTTTTACAAAATTCGGGCTGGGGCTTATCCGAATAATCGACCTCAAACATCCCGGCATCCGGCTTTGTGATATTCACAGGGTCATTAATTATCAACACCTTTTCCTGTGCCCAAAAAAGGTCAAGGACTAAATCGCTTTTGGCCGAATACATGTTGATCAGTCGATACACAATTTCAAAAGGATAGACCGCACTTCTCAGTCGGGAGTCTTTATCGTTCAGTGTTTGCGGCGTTCCCTTGACATCAAACCATACATCAGAATACCAGCAAAGGGAGGTAGATTATGGAACAATTAAATTATCAAGAGACAGCTCAATTCATAAGAGAAGAACTTCGGCTGAAAACGTTTCCTTTGGCGGTTAAGTTTTTAAAGGATAAAGCCGATCTTCCTGAAAAAACACGGCAGCCTTCCGCTGTTTTGGGTAAACGCATCACCATTTGCCAGGGTGTCACTATGGCCAGGAGTTATGGATGGACCATAGGACTCTCTAAGGAAGATTTGATCTGTGTTCCGGCAATGATAGCCTTTGGTTTCAGCAGTGCATCCAGCCCAATTGATACTCTGGGCAAACTCTTCTGTGAAGTGGCCTTTTCCCAGAGTGAAGAAGGCGGCATTAAAGAGGCTGAAGCCATAATCCGCCTGGAGGATGAGGAATGTCAGGCCATCGCCTTGGCTCCGTTACAAAAAGGTTTGTTTGATCCCGATACAGTGGCCATTTTCGGCAACCCCGCTCAGGTTATGAGATTGGTCCAATCTTTTGTATTTATGGAGACCACGCGTATTTCAGGCAACTTCGGCGGAAAGGTGGAATGTACTGAATATCTCATTGCCCCTTTTAAAACCGGGTTACCTCGAATCGCTATACCCGGCATGGGTGATCGCATCTTTTCCATGACCCAGGATGACGAAATGGTTTTCTCTATACCCGGACAGCTCCTCGCAGGTTTGGTTGAGGGTATGAAAGAGGCGGGGAAGAAGATAGGTGCCCGTTACCCGGTGACTCCCTACCAGAACTTCGAGCCAAAATTTCCGAAACCCTACAAGGTTCTGGCAGAGGAATTGGGGTTGTTTAACGGAACGTAGTTTTGACGGTTTCGTAAAAAGTCGAAAAACACCCTTTTTTGTCATTCCGGCGAAAGCCGGAATCCAGTAAATTCAATGGCTTTTGGATGCCGGATCAAGTCCGGCATGACGGTTTTAGGACTTTTTACGAGTTTATCAGTTTTGATAACCACTATAAAAAATAATTTTAACAACTTCTATAGCTGAGAAAAATAAAAGTATGCATATCAGTATGATATTATTCTAAAATTTCAAGGACCGTGTGTTTTTTTACCTTGGCAGAAGCAGCACTCAATATGGTTCGTATGGCTCGAACATTTCGGCCCTTTTTCCCGATAACCTTCCCCATATCCGCTTTGGCGACTTTAAGTTCTAATACCGTGATCTGCTCGCCCTCTATTTCTGAAACCTCTACCTCTTCCGGATTGTCAACCATTGTCTGCACAATGCGCTTGATCAGGTTTTTCATAGCTCTGTCTCTTTCGTTGGCGGTTAAGAATCACAAAATTATGATGCCCATGTAAAAAGTCCTTTTTACATGGATATAAGAATTCAGGAATTACGAATTATTTAAGCTTGTTGTCAGAATACTGAATTGGAGAATCCTGTAAATTTTGACTTTTTACGAATTCATCAAATTATGAATGCAATGTTTTTTCATCGGATTAAACGGCAGTTCCATTTCTGAAGCATATCTTATGAAAAATTTCTTTTAACAAAATCGTTTCAAAACAATTTTTTTATCTTTGCCCTTTTAATTGAATTTTACATATATTACAAGTCTTAGGAGATTATACTCGGAAAAAGTTCTAAAACAGGTAAGTCCCTCAAGATTGTTTGTGAAGGTTTTAAGTGTCCAATGAATATGATTAATTGCTTGTAACTATCCGGAAAAATCGTTATAAGCCCATTGCACCGATTTTATTAAACGAATCCTGACGGTCTCGTAAAAAGTTCAACTTCTGCGTTGCGCTGCATTTCGTAATCATTCAACGTACGAAAAATACGCCTAATGATTACAAAATTTGCACGCCTTGAATTTGAACTTTTTACGAAACCGTCTAAATCGGACTTTTTACGACGCCATCAATCCTTAACGTCAAATATTTATCGTTTTCAATACAAATTAAATATCATGGGCCTATTATCATCACGCATTTCCATTACACGCTATAAAGTCTCGGGTCAACTGGACGGCTCTGTTCATGAAACCGTGTACCAGGGCCTTAAACAACATGCGATTCCCAAAATTGAAGATGACGGTTTGGAAGCCCTGGTCGGATGGGCGTCCTTTGATAATCCGTATACACCTGACTTCGAAGGGTATTCCTTTGTTTTCGGCGCCCACATGGTTTTTGCCCTGAGGATCGACAAAAAATCCATTTCGCCGAAACTCGTTCAGAAACATTATGCTCTGGAAGTTGCCAAACATCTTGCGGACACCGGCCGTAATTTTTTGTCCGGCAACGAGAAAAAAGCTATCAAAGAACATGTCGTTAAAACCCTCAGCCGCCGTATTCCGGCCATACCGAACGTATATGATTTGGCGTGGGATTATCAGAAATCCTCCTTGTGGTTTTTTTCCAACCTGAAATTGGCAAATGAAGCGTTGGAAACACTTTTTATAAAATCCTTTGGCCTTACGTTAATCCGTCTGTTCCCGTTTACAACAGCCAATCTGGTAGCCGGACTATCGGACAGGGAGCGCGATCTTTTGTTAAAACTGACACCGAGCCAATCTGAGGAGTAACCCATGCTGGATATGGCCGTAGCATATAATCGTTACAAATTCTTAGGAAACGAATTTCTGACCTGGTTATGGTTCATGATCGAAACCGATCAGAACCGATTGCGCCGATATGACCCTGAGCTCGTATCTTTGAATATCGGCAGCCGGTTGGTGCTTGAAAACACGCGCAACAACGCCAAAGAAACCATCACCATTAAAGGCGAGGATGCCAACCTTGAAGAAGGCCTGCTGGCCCTGAAAAAAGGGGCTGTTGTTACCGAAATACACCTGTCCTATAAAACCGGCACCCAACACTGGCAATTCAGCCTCAAAGGAGAAAGCCTCAACATCTCCAACCTGAAACTGCCAGAGACCGGACCGGTGGAAACCCCTGAAGATCTTGAAGGGGCTGTTATCGAAAAGGCTTATCTGGTGGAAAAGGTCATCGGGCTTGTAAATAATCTTTTTTCCCATTTCATCAAGCTGCGGGTATCAAATAAGTGGCGCGACCAAACGGTTTCCCGGATTCGGAAGTGGGCAACATCATAGTGATAGGTAACACATCCCTTTGTTGTTGACATTTTTTATAATGTATGATCGAAAAGAATATTCTGCTTTCTTGTCAAGCTTTTTTTAATTTTTAGTCTAACTATCTAAAGCTGGGGGATTCAATTGTACGGTCTTAACGCGATATCCGTTCACAACGGCTGGGCCATGGCTTTTGCGGGCGCTTTAATAGTCTTTTCCGGTCTTGTGGTACTGTCATTGGTAATTGCTCAACTTCATAAGGTTTTGACGTTTTTTGAAAAAAAACCTGCCGATTTTCAACAAGACCAGGAAACGCCCGATATCGAACAACCCGAAGACAAGCCCGGATTTTTATTACCCAAACCATTTCCTGAAGACATTAATGAAATTGCGCGTCTTTATAAACCGTTGGTTGAAGAGCTGGGTGAAACCTTTTATCTTTCTGAGCTTTATGAAATTTTAAGAACAAATGATTTCCCACACCCGCATATTACACTTACGGCGTTACGAGAAGCTGAAATATTAATTCCTGATGGCGATGGTGTTTTTACCTGGAATCCACCCACAGAAAATAATGATAATGCAAAGGTTGAAGGGGACTTAGGGGCTTCGCCCCAATTGGAATAATGGAGTAATGGAATGATGGGTTTGAAGGAGTTTTTTACAATTAAAATGGTTTATTTCCGCCCTTATCCCCAATATTCCAACATTCCATTCTTCCATTCTGATGGCATAAACTAAGAGCTATTAAAAGATCTTTAATTTCAAACAATTGTAGAATTTCCGAGACGGTAAAAAAATGGAGTTGTTTTTTCAATTTTTATCAAACACCGGGTATTATCTGGCTGACTATCGAAATGTTATAATGATCGTGGTCGGCTCTTTGTTTTTATATTTAGGGACTGCAAAACATTACGAGCCGCTCCTTCTTATTCCCATCGGGTTTGGAATTTTAGTGGGAAATGTCCCTTTTTTCAAAGGATTTGGACTTGGAATATATGAAAGCAACAGTGTGTTACACTATCTGTATTTCGGTGTTGTTACAGGCCTCTATCCTTCTATAGTTTTTTTAGGCCTCGGGGCAATGACCGATTTTTCTTCTTTGCTGGCACGGCCGGTGCTCATGCTTTTGGGGGCCGCAGCTCAAATGGGGATATTTTTCACACTTATAGGTGCGCTGGCCCTCGGTTTTTTACCCAAGGAAGCCGCTTCAATCGCCATAATCGGCGGTGCTGACGGACCCACATCCATATTTCTTACCGCCAAGCTCGCACCTCATTTGATCGGCCCTATCGCCATCGCCGCATATTCTTATATGGCGTTGATACCTGTGATCCAGCCTCCTATCATGAGACTCTTTACCACCCGCGAGGAAAGGTTGATCAGGATGACGGAACTTAGAGAGGTGTCCAAGAAAGAACGCGTGATTTTCCCCGCCTTAGCCATTTTGCTCTGCTGCTTTCTGGCACCAGCTTCCATACCGCTTCTGGGAATGTTCTTTTTTGGAAATTTTTTAAAGGAATGCGGCGCAACCGAACGACTGGCTCAGACAGCTCGCACGGCTATTATCGATACAGCGACAATACTTTTGGGTTTAACAGTTGGTGCCAGCACCCAGGGTGACGTGTTTTTAACTCCAAAATCTGTGGGTATTTTCTTGCTGGGTGCCGTGGCATTCAGCATAGCAACCGCATCGGGAGTCATTTTTGCAAAAATTATGAATTTATTTCTTAAAGAAAAGATAAATCCTCTTTTAGGGGCTGCCGGCGTATCCGCTGTTCCCGGTTCGGCCCGAGAAGTTCATCTGGTGGGCCAGTCCGAGGACCCCGAAAATTACCTTCTCATGCACGCCATGGCCTGTAATTCTTCCGGTGTTATCGGTTCCGCAATCTGTGCCGGTATTTTGTGGAGCTTTTTGGTTGGGATTTGATTGTGTCCAAGAGAAATTTATGATTTCGGTCATTCATGCCCTTCTCGTTTTAGCAATTCCTGGTACCAGATTGAGAATTCATACATCCCCTTGAACCGGTCATCATTATTGATAAGACCGAGGCATAGTTCAAACACTCCCCTTCCATATTCATTGCTATATTCTTCAAAATCGATTGTCTGTAAAAATTCCCGGACAAGGGACTGGGTTGTTCGTTTTGTTTTGTCTTTTCTTAAATCTATAGGATCCTTCGGCTCCTGAAACGGGTCCCAATTCTCATATCCTTTTTTAAGGATATGTTTCTGGCGCCTCGGTGACATGCTTTCGAAAATCGCCGTTTTTCTTTTTTCCTCTTCTTCGGGTGAGATTTTATTCATTTTCACTTCCTTGTTTTTCTTTGGCTTTTTTCGAGTCTGCAATACCAAGAAACTCTTCATCAAAATCTGTAAGAATGGCCATTGATAAGGGTACAAGCAGATCTGCCATTTTTACGTACTTTGTTTTTATTTCACGTAAAAATTCATAGGAAATGTCATAAAGCTTTTTTTGAATCGCATCCAGATTAACCGCCGGATACGGTTTTCCCTCGACAAACCCTGATTTCCCACAGGTGTGACTGCGACCTCCTATGGACGTCGGTATTCCATAAAGCCGACACGTTATCGGCCTATGTTCATAAAGGTCACACATTTCATTATCATTAAGAAGGGGGCATCCGACACGTTCGGCGGCAATATCCATGAGTATCTCCGTCTCGTTCTTTCCGGCCTTTTTACTTTTATACGCCTGTCTTTTAATCATGTGAGTTGTTCGATCGGCTCGATTGGCCTTTTCGATAAGCCTGCTTTTTTCTTTGCCTTTGATGGTTTTTTTAAACTGATAATTTATATAGATGGCTTCAATCAGCGTGAGATCAAACAGGGCATGACAGCAGTCCGCACATTTGATTTTACATGTTACACATTCCGGGTGCTCTTTTTGTACCCTTTCAAACAATTCATCGGCTTGCTTTACAATGGTTTGGTATTTTTCAAAATACGGCGTAAAATCTATTTTCATAAGTTAACTCCTATTTTGTTTCACGTGAAACATCATTTTCCGATACAAAACCGGCTGAAAATTTGATCGATCACCTCTTCCTTTGCGGTATCACCGATTATTTCCCCGAGACTGTCTATGGCCTCCCGGATATCGATGGCGATAAATTCAAAAGATGTCTCTTTTCGTATTTCTTCCATTGCAGCAACACAGAGCTGCAAGCTTCGCTCAAGGGCTATCTTATGCCTTAAGTTGGGAATGATTGTATTTTTAGCCTCAAGACCATATTCCCCGATAGAAAGATTTACGATTAAATCCTTTAGCTCATCCAGCCCCGTCCCGTAAAGCGCTGATATTTTAATCCTCGGCATTTTACGCCATGAATCGGGAACCGCCGGTTCAAACTCATCTTCCACAAGATCCGATTTGTTAATCACAAGTATCAGCTGTTTGTTTCTTATGGTTTTATGTATGTTATAATCTTCATCGGTTAGTGGATCACTTGCGTCTACCATGAAAAGAATCAGATCGGAATCCCTGATATATTCCTGTGCCTTTTCAATACCGATGACTTCAACCGGATCATCGGTTTCATGAAGACCGGCGGTATCGGCAATTATTACCGGAATCCCGTGGATGTTCAACGTTTCTTCGATCAGGTCCCTGGTCGTGCCGGGAATAGGAGTGACAATGGCCCGATCTTCCTGAATCAATCGGTTCATGAGGCTCGATTTGCCCACGTTGGGCCTTCCGACAACAACCATTTTAAGGCCATCTCTTAAAACATGTGCATTTTCATATTTCTCAATAAGCTCTTTTAAATCATCAACAACCCGCCTCTCCAGTATCTTAATTATCCTGTCCGAATTAAGGATTTCTCCGGCATCATCCAAGAAATCTATGGCGGCCTCTGTCTCCACCAGAATATCAAGCAAGGCGCTCCTTATGGATTCAATCTTTGTCTTTAAACCGCCTTTTATATGGGAAGTTGCTATTTCTAATGCTTTTTCGGTCTTTGAATTGATAATATCTATAACCGCTTCGGCTTGTGTCAGATCAATTCGTCCGTTTAGATAGGCTCTTTTTGTAAACTCCCCCGGTTCGGCCAGTTTTGCACCATTTTTTAAAACTAATTCAAGAATCGACGTCAATACAACAGGCCCTGAATGGGTGTTTATTTCAACAACATCCTCTTTAGTGTAAGTATGAGGGGCAAGCATCACCGACAAAAGAACCTCATCAAGAACCCTTCCTTTTTCTTTATCCACTATATGGCCATGATAAAGGTGGTGGGACTTTAAAGAAGAAAAAGGTGGTCTGCCTTTTTTCTTGGACTCATCGGTTAATGGTGCGGATTTTTGAAAAACAGATGCAGCAATAGAAAAAGCATCTTTACCTGAAATTTTAATAATCCCGATTCCACCTCTACCGGTCGGTGTCGCTATAGCAGCGATAGTAACGATGTCCATTTTTTATACGCCGGATTTCCATTGCCAACGTGAATATTCCAAGAACAAGCTTACCAAAACTTTTTTTAAAATATCCGGTTATGCTGATTTAACCGATAATAGCTATCATCCTGTTAAGGTTTATGTTCTATTGTTCCAATTAAGACGGCTTCGTAAAAAGTCCAACTTCTGCGTTGCTCTGCATCCTTCGTCACTGCAGCGTACTATAAGTACGCCTCATTCCTCAGGATTTGCGCGCCTTGAATTTGGATTTTTTTGCTTTGCCGTCGTATTGTGACTTTTTACGAGACTGTCAATTAGGGCAAAACCCTAAATTCAGTCTTGCTTCCGGGAAGAATTTTTTTTGGGAAATATGACAAGTTTCTTTAAAAAACCGTCTCCTTTACTCTGAGTTCTAACCATATCATCATCCTGCAAGGCGATATGTACGATTCTTCGATCGTGAGCATTCATTTGACCGATTGCTGCCGGTTTTCCGGTGCTTTTTACCTTTTCCGCCATCCTCACGGCCAGCCGTTGAAGACTCATTCGTCTCTTTTCAAGATAGCCTTCCACATCTATATGGATACCGACCCGTCCTTTTCTGTTCTTGTTGACAATTTTCTCCACGAGAAATTGAATTGCCTCAAGGGTTTGCCCGCGTTTTCCGATAAGTATAGCAGAGTTTCCACCCCGCACATTAAAAACAATTCTATTTGAACGCTTTTCAATCGATATGGTTGCGTCTGTTGTTATTAAATCGATTATCTTTTGCAAAGCTTCCCGGCCAAGATCCCTTGGGTCAACTGCAACGCGGTGATCCACACCTTCATCATGAGATATTTCTATCTGTGAATCCACACTTTCTAGAGTTTGTTCATGCGAATTTTCATTTTGCTGCTCTTTATCTGATGTTTCAAAAACGATTTTTGGGGATGGCTCTGGTAATGTAACTCGAATTCGTGCTTTCTTAGTCCCAACCAGTCCAAAAATGCCGGTGGAACCATAAGAAATAACATCATGTTTAAGTTTTTCTCGGGGTATATTTAGTTCTTCACAGGCTTTCTTGACAGCCATTTCGACATTTTTATCTTCAAATTCCACACAATGCGACATTATATAACCTCCGTGATTAACCTTTTTTCCTTTGTATATAGTACTGTTGAGCCATTGATATTATATTATTTACAAGCCAGTATAAAACCAGTCCCGAAGAAAAATTGATAAACATAACCGTAAAAACTAACGGCATCAACATCATCATTTTGGCTTGCGCGGCATCACCCATGGGTGGCGACATTTTCTGCTGTACAAACATGGAGGCTCCCATGATTATGGTTAAAACCGGGATGCCGTATGGCGGTTGCATGAAAGGAATGGAAATATCAAACCTAAAAAGACGATCCGGAGCGGACAGATCATTAATCCACCAGAAAAATGGCGCGTGCCTCAATTCTATGGCTTCGTACAACATTCGATAAAGGGCAAAGAATATAGGAATCTGTGCAATCATGGGAAGACATCCGCCCATGGGGTTGACTTTGTATGTTTTGTATAATCCCATGACCTCTTCATTCATTCTTTTCTTGTCATCTTTATATTTTTTCTTGATCTCCGCCATAAGTGGCTGGACTTTTTTCATTTCAGCCATGGATTTATAACTCTTATTCCCAAGCGGCCACAGAATAATCTTGGTAAATAATGTTAAAAGGATAATGGCAACACCATAATTAGGAATAAAATGATCATGTATAAAGTTCATTATCCAGACACATGGTTTGGCGATTATATCAAACATACCGAAATTAACGGCTTTGACCAGGTCATAATCCAGACTTTTCAAAACCTTCATGCTCTTTGGTCCAAAAAACAGTTTGTATTTAAAAACATGCGTAACACCGAAATCCATCACAATTTCAGGCTGCACATAACGATTTTCCAGTATCTTGTTATCCATGTAAAGATGCATGCCTGCGTCTACCGGCTCATCCGGTATGATGGCGGACATAAAATAACGGTTTTGAACCGCCACCCATGTTACATTTCCTGTATATACGTTTTGATCCTTTATTTTCTTTGTTTTAATCTGTTCGAGCTCATTATTTATCAGTGCACTCGGACCCGTAAAACCATACATGCTCTTTTTTACTTCTTCCGGTTGTACCAAGGAAAGGGTGAGGCTGTCCTGAAGAGTCTCGCTGGAAAGGTTTTTGATAGTAACACTAAGATCGATCATATAGGTTTCAGGTGAAAATAAATATTTCTTTTCAACAACCACGCCCTGAGGAGATGTCCAGACAAAAGAGATCTCTTTAGATTTGTTGTAGATATCAACAGAATCCTCGTCAAGGTCTGCCGAAAAAGCCGCATCATCAAGACCACGAACACTATTCCCTGCAAATCCCAATCGGAGTGTTCCGCCGGATATGTCCGGAGATATCATTTCAAATAACGGTGAATCAGCATCTATGGTTTCCCGGTAATTATTAAGAACAAAACTTTTAAACACAGCACCTTTTTCTGAAATCTTCACCATATATAAGGGCGTTTTGACCGTGACGGTTCTTAATGGTTTTATCAACTGAGCATGGACCTTGTCGGATGAAGGAAATGTTTCGGTCACAACTTGCTCTTTTTTTAATATCTCCGGTTTTTTATCCGTTATTTGCTCTTTTTGCTGAGCCTGTTTGGGTGGCTGATCCTCTTTCTTTTCAACAAAGAAAAAATTCCACAATATAAAAACAAGTACGGAAAGCGCTATGGCAATAATTAGTCGAGCTTGTTCCATTATCTTCTCCAATATTCATACATAACCAGAAATAGATCCCGGTCATGCAAAAATGAATGATTTCTATCTGTTACGCGCAGAGGAGCAAATATTTTCGCGGGATTGATAGAACCCGGGCATATATGTTCCCGTCTAAGACCGGCATTACGTGTGCCGATACTGTCGAGACTTTTGCAAAACGCCCCCTTTTATCCAATTCCGGCGTCAGGCTCAAATTTTAATCCTCAAAATACTCAATGTATTCCTGTGGTTAAAATTTTCGCCTTCCTTGGCCTTGAACAAAATTGAACATTTTTCAAAGGTCTCCTGTTCTATCAAGGTTGTAGGATGTTTCGCTTTAAGGAACAGAATCGATTCCCCCCGGATTAAAGGGATGGCACTTCAAAATTCTCTTTAAGGCAAGGAAAAACCCTTTAAGTAGTCCATAACGCAAAATAGACTGATAGGCATATTCAGAACAGGTTGGATAAAAACGACACGAAGGAGCCAAAACCGGAGACAACATTAATTGATATGCCCTTATCAAAAACAAGGGAATTATCCGAAAGATTCGATTAATGGTCACGACTCCTTGATATACTGTTAAAAATGTTTTGCAGGGATAAAAAAATTTGTTTCGATGATAGGTCGGCAGCTTTTTTCTTTGCTATGATATTTATATCCCAATTACCTGTAATAATGTGCCTGTTTAGCCGAAAATATTCGCGAGTAAACCGTTTAATCCTGTTTCGTATTGTTGCGTTTCCCACCTTTCTCGCTACTGTCACACCAAGACGTGTTCTTTGAAATCGACCCGGAGAAAATATAGCCACAAAGTGTTGGTTTTGAGTTTTCTTGCCGATTTTTGCCAATCGAAGGAACTCGGAGCGTTTCAGAATTCTGTCTGCCTTGGTAAAAAAAAAGCGCAAAAGGCATTTTCCTCTGCAACCTATTGCTATTTATGCATTTATTATATTATATAGATCAAAAACGTTGCTTATTATACCGATAAACGGATTCTCCCTTTAGATCTTCGCCGGTTAATAACCCTTCTCCCCTGTTTGGTTGACATTCTTTTTAAAAACCCGTGTGTTCGGGCACGTTTTATTCTACTTGGTTGATAAGTTCTTTTCATATGTAATATCCTTAATATAATGCCCAGCCTGGGTAATTGCCCAAAAAAAACTAAAGCTCTTTCCTGCCGATTGAACAGACTGAAAGTTATTAACCTAAAATAAGTTGTATAAGCACAAGCTTTTTGTATTGTCAAGACCCAAAAAAATCCCAAAATCCACCGCCTAATTTTTAATCAAGCCATTTTATTCTCCACGATCCATAACCTGAGAACATTTTAAGAGCACACCTCCGCCAAGGGCAATGAGGCTGCTTATCATAAACAGTTTAAACAACCCCATGGTTTCAAAAAGATAGCCGCTAATAAAAAATCCAACCATTAAGCCGAGCCCATAGGTTGTCGCATTATTTACTGCCTGTCCCAGCGTCTTGGTCTCATCAGGCGTTAATGAATCAATATATAGAATACTTGCCACATGAAACGTTCCGTAGGTAACCGCGTGAAAAATTTGTAACAGCAGAAGTGCTGCCGGAGATATGGCAAAAAAGAGTCCAAACCATCTTAAGGCCGCCACCATGAATGAAAAGACCAGAACATTATCCATGGAAAAGCGTTTGAATATGCTGTCCGATTTTATCATAACCAGAATTTCGGCAATCGAAGCCAGGGCCCATGAAATCCCGATAAATGTATTACCGTATCCCAGGTTTTCAAGATGAATGGAATAAAACCCATAATATGTTCCATGGCTGACCAGCATTAAAAATGCACAGAACAAAAAAACAGTAAAACGCGGCTTTAAAAGAACTTTGACATTTACGGAAAAAGAGGTCTGTTTTTTAATCTGAATATCAGGAATTTTGGTGGAAATGACAGCCTGTGCAATAGACACGGCAAAAATGAACACAAGAATTATTTCAATGGAATAAAGATCTATTATCCTGCCCAGCATGATGACCGTGGTGATAAACGCTATAGTGCCCCATGCTCTTAATCTCCCATAACTTTTCTTTTCTGTACCCAATACATCCATGGTAAAGGCTTCCAGAAAGGAAATGATCGGGGAATAAAATATGCCATAGAAGACAGTGATAACAAGCATCGGCCAAAAATCTGTGGTATAGAAATAAAAAACCCAAATTGCGGTACTGATAAAATTACATGAAATATATATCGGTCTTCTGATTTTAAATCGGTCCGCCAAAGCTCCCCAGACCAGTGGAAATAAAACCAATGCCACCGACCGTATCGCTGACAGAATGCCTATCTGAAAACCACTGAACTTGAGATGATAGCAGTATAAATTAAAATAGGGCAAAAAAATGCCCATTACACTAAAGTATAAAAAATACTGGGAACCGATAATAAATTTAAATGAATTTCTGAAATTTTTATCCATGTGTGTTTAGTACGGCATTTATAGACAAAAAACAATTTTTTTGATTGCTTGCAACGCATTAACTTACCTTTACAAGCTCATGGCAAGATGTTAATTTAACATAAATTCCCTATTGCCGGAATCTTACAGGTTCAACTGTTTCATGGATACAAAATTTTAAAATATACGGGCAGTTTTCATAAGAATCAATTCAGGTTTTGGGTGAAAGGTATAACATGCCGGATATAGAGGATAAGTTTGCTGATTTTAAATCCGGGTTTGTGGCCATTGTGGGGGCGCCCAATGTGGGCAAATCCACGCTTTTAAACCAGATGCTGGGCGAAAAAATTTCCATTACGTCCAAAAAACCCCAAACCACCCGCAACCGTATCCTCGGTGTTTTGCACAGACCGGGTTCACAACTTGCCTTCATCGACACCCCGGGGATCCATATAGCAAAACGCCCGTTGAACATCAGGATTGTGGAAACAGCGCTTTCAGCTTTAGGAAACGTGGATATTATCCTTGTTATGGTTGATGTGGCAAATCCGGATCCGGATTCGGAAGATTTGCTGGTAAAAAAACTCGAAAAAATAAAACAGCCGGTTGTTCTTGCCCTTAACAAAACAGATCTGGTTAAAAAACCGGCACTCCTTTCAGTCATAGACAAATGGGCAAAGGCGTATTCCTTTAAAGCCATCATCCCGGTCTCCGCCATACTTGGCCAGATTGAAGATTTGATTGACGCCATGGAGGCGCTGCTGCCCAAAGGCCCGCCCTTTTTTCCCGAAGATACCCTGACCGATATGTCGGAACGTTTTATTGCTGCTGAAATGATCCGTGAACAGGTTTTCCGATTAACCGGTCAGGAAATACCTTATTCCACCGCCGTAACCATAGATTCATTTTCCGAAAAGAAAAAAGGGAAGCTTGTAAAAATTCATGCAACCATTCATGTTGAGCGGACGTCACAAAAAGGGATGATCATCGGCAAAAACGGGAGCAAGCTGAAAATGATCGGTACGGAAGCAAGAAAAGAAATAGAACGGATGTTGGGGACCAAGGTCTTTCTCGCCCTCTTTGTCCGTGTACATAAAAACTGGGGAAAAGATACCAAGGCACTTAGAAAATTCGGCTACTGATGATTTTGTCTTATCACCCCTGCTTTGAAGCAGACAAAAATATACTTTGTGCCGGGCGGGAGCCGGCCGCTGATGACCTTGCGGCAATTAAGGCTGCCCATGCCGTGATCCTGCCCCAGGGATGCCGTCGATCCCTGTACGAAATGGCACATAACAACTGCAGACATGTGTTTCCTAATTTTGATTCAAGATTCCAATATGCGGGTAAAATCGGTCAGGTTCGATTATTTCAGGAAAAAAATGTACCTCATCCAAGAACCCAAACCTATTTGAATGTCGAAACATTTTCCGAACACCATGGCGGTTTTCCCGCAACGCCGGCGTTTGATTTTCCGTTTGTATTCAAATTCGACTGGGGAGGGGAAGGGTACCAGGTTTATCTTATACAGTCCGCCTCGGAATGTAAGGATATTTTGCAAACCGCCAGGGACTATGAAGACAGCGGCCATACCGGATTTATAATTCAGGAATATATCCCTTCAAACAACCGGTCGTTGAGAGTTGTGGTCATCGGCCAAACCGTTGTTTCTTACTGGCGGGTTCAAAGCGGCACCCGGAATTTTTGCTCAAATCTTGCCAGAGGAGCGGTTATCGATGCCCACGCCGATCCGGACTTGCAGGCCTTGGCGGTGACATCGGTAAAGGCTTTTTGTTCTCGAACCGGGATCAACCTGGCTGGCTTTGATCTGCTTTTTTCATCCCAAAAAAAACGCAGCACACCGCTTTTTCTTGAAATAAACTATTATTTCGGCCGAAGGGGTCTGGGGGGGGGCGAAAGGTTTTATGAAATATTAATTGCGGAAATCGAAAAATGGATTGACCGTATCAATCTGAGATTGGCCCGAACTTCTTGAATATGGAACCATTTGCAATAGATCTGGATGAAGAGGATATAAAGAGAGAAAGACGCAAGGCAAGGGAACTTCGGAGTTCCCAGTGGTGGAAACGTCGCCGGGCCAAAGGGGTCTGCCATTACTGCGGGCGCCCGACGCCACCAAAAGAACTTACCATGGATCATATTGTTCCCATCTCCCGTGGCGGTCGAAGCACAAAAGGAAA
>JAUVTO010000027.1 GCA_030601485.1 Desulfobacterales bacterium
TTTTACCGAAGATTTCGCGGCCCTGTCAAGAATCGGGTGCCCGCTGGAAGATAACACACGCAAATCAAGGACATTTCCAATTGGGCCCACCAGAACTTCAAGGACCACGTTACCCTGAAATCCTCTTCTTCTGGCCACTGCAGGATATTTGGGAGGCGGATTTGATCGATAAAGAGGTCTTGCCTCACGTATGATCTGTTTTCCGGACAGAGTTTCGCCCTCTTTGTCAGTTTCTCTAAAAACCGATTTTATTTCAGCTTGTTCAGGCTTATCCGAAGTTTTGGGCATATCAACGATTTTTTCAGGAATGGCTTTTGACCGGTCCTTTTCCACGTGTTGAATAACATCTTTAATGACTTTTTTGGGTTTGGGCTTAGGAAAATGCGTTGGCTTTTTATTTGTTTTGTGTTTCGGCTTGTCAAGAGCAGGTTTGGGTGTCGTCATTCTGGGTTGCCTGAGAGCCAGACTCATGTTCATAACTCTGAGTTTCGGCCTTTCACCGGATATTCTCTGGAGCCGATCAAATTTCAATCCCAGGAGAAATCCGTGTATACCCATGGCGAGTATCGCCGCTATTATTATTCGTTTCACTTCTCAAAATCTGCCTGAAGAGAAATTCGATGGATATTCGCCATTCTGATCTGGTCCAGAACCCGAAAAAGGTTCTGGTATGAAAGGCTGCGGTCAGCAAAAAGCAATACGCCGGGTTCTTTACATGCTTCGGTTTTTCTTTTCAAAACCACTGCCAGATCGTTAGGAGCAATCTGTTCTTTGTCAACATATAGGGTTCCGTCTGATTTTATGGTCACGGAAAGCACCAATGATTTATCTATGTTGACGAATGAGGATGTGGGAAGCAAAACCGGCAACCCGCGATGCACCGCCATGGAAAGCATTGCATAGATGAAAACCACAAGGAGCAAAAACACGATGTCAATCAGGGGAAGCATTTCAATACGGACTTTTTTAACTGTCTGCAAATTAACTTTCATTTTTGATCCCCGTTTTGGTTGCCCAGTTTTTCATAGACGATTTCGAGACTTGTTGCATATTTTTCGATGGCAAGCGCAGACTGTTCAACCCGTGAATTAAAATAATTATAAGGAAAGACCGAAAGAATCGCAATCCCCAAGCCGGCGGCTGTGGTGATCAGGGCCTGCGCGATTCCCGCAGTAACAACCTGCGGATGTTCGATGCCTGCCGAGCCCAGCGCTTCAAAGGAAAGAATGATTCCGATGACCGTGCCGAAAATACCCAGAAGCGGTGCCACTGTAATCATGGTGTCTATAATTCCCATATATTTGCGCATCCGCTTGATCTGTTCGGCAGCGGCCGATTCCATGGCTTTAACCATAGAAAAGTCTCGATGAAGAATTCCGGTGATAAGAATTTTAATAATATAGTCTTTGGAAGCCTTGGTTTTTATTCTTACCGAATCCCAGTCTCCTTCTCGGCACAGCTCAAGAACTTCATCCACAAGCGGTTTCTCCCGGCGCATATCCATGCCGATCCAGAAAAAAATCCGTTCAATAATTACGGTCAATACTATGATGGAACAGGCCAGAAGCGGATACATGACCGGTCCGCCGCTGATAAATATGTCTATCATGATTTCGCCCCTTTTCGTTAGGAACCTATTACCTAAATTGAATTTGTAAAGTATATGTTTTCCGTCGCGCTTGTGCAAGTAAGCACAAAAAGAATAAAAAGGCACGCGATAATAATGCATTGTTTCATTTGGCCAATTGTTGCGATCTACTCGAAACAACCCCGTTTAACACGGCATCCAGCGCCATCTTCAGAACCAAAGGCACATCATCCATAGAAACAAGTTCTTCCATCTGGTCAATTTTCTTTCCTGCGATATCCTCTGCCACCAAATGGCACCATAACCGATAGGTTGAGAGATCTTTAACCAATCCTTTTTCATGATTATCGCTTAATACCAAAGCAGATTCAATAAAACCGGAATAACGGGGATCAAGAAGAATTTCTTCAACCGCTCCCAAAAGAGCACATTTTTTCGGAATACACTCACACTTCATGCCGGATACCAGGCGGTATATGCTTATCTTTCGTTCCATTAGACGCTGGAAGATATTGCGGGAAGCGGTAATTTTGTTTTGTTTGCAAATGGCTTCCTGAACACCTTGGTATACCGCCGTTGCAATCAGTTCTCCCAACTTTGAATGGCCGCCGGAATTGTCTATTTCAATACCGGTTCCCCGGACAACGATAATATTATCCGTTCCTGTTCCGGTGGCTCCATGCAACCGAGAAGAATAGCTGCTTCTGATATCCAAATCCATTAACGCTGCGGTTTTAGCCTCTGTAGCGCTGATAATTGCCCGGGTCATCGCCCTTGGGGTGAGTTTCAGGTTTGACAAAATGATGATGTTTATGGTTGCGGGTTCGTAGAATCTTCCTTTGTCTTTACACATCCTGACGGCATTTGACTTCACACCGGCCGTTACTAAAGCGCATACCTCCATGTCTCTGAATTTTTCCCGCTTGATGGCCAGGTTGTCCATGTCCGCGCCTGTAAAAAGAAAACTGGCATTTTTTTCTGATTTACCGATGACCTGATATATTCTTTTTCTCACGTTCTTTAAACCGGATTTATGTTCAATTCCCCAGCAGGGAGGGGGGGAGTAATGATTGCCCACAGATGTTATGCCGTTACGCTCTCCCTCAAGGGTAGAGACTAAAGACATGGGTTTCTTGAAGTCAATAATCAGGGTCTTGTTTAAAAAATCATGGATGTGGCTGTAGAAAATGCCCGCATCTTTTATGTAATCAAGATCAAGATCAAGACTGCGGGATTTGAATATCTTTTCTTCTAAAACATGATTTCCTTTTTTTGAAAACTCGTCCGTGTAAATTCTTGATGCGAGCCAGGAGACAAAATAGCCGGTATGAGTGGCGGCCCTGCATGTGAGGTCACAGGGGAAGTAGAATATCTTGCCATTTTTTACGGCATCCACATCTTTCCATCCCGGGCGATTGAAAAATCTTTTAGCGGTCTCCCTGTCCCCACCACAGCCATATATCACTTGAGGGTTAAACGTTAGCCACTCCTCTTTGGTAATGACGACAATATTTTCTTTTTTGCCGAGAACGGGCGGGATACCTCCTGCGGCCCTGATCATTTCATTCTGGAAGGAATCATCTCCGGGAGTCATGACCGGGTCGCGACCCATGAGTCGTAAAACTCTTTTCCTTTTTGAATCGGGTATTCTGTCGATTTTCTCGGAAATAATCCCAAGTTGTGTTTTTATATCATCAACTAATATGGCAGCTTGTTTTTCTTTATTAAAGATACTTCCCAGCAGAATGATATTTGCATAACTGTCGGATATGGAATCTGTTTCAAGGTTGATGAGCCGGCATTTTCCATGGCCGAATTTGTCTTTTATCTGCTTATGGAACCGGGAACAGAAAATAACATCGGGTTTTATCGCTTCAATGGCCTTGAGGGAAGGTGAGAAAAAACCGCCGACGATCTCTTTAGAACCGGGTTCACCGGGATAATTGTCGTGATATGTGACAGCCTTTACCGTATCACCGGCACCGACCTTGAATATTATTTCGGTGAGGGAAGGTACCAGTGATACGACTCTTTCCGGTCTTTTATCGATTGTAATAGTTTTTCCGCTGGAATCAACAAATGTTACAGGATAGGAAAGGGCAGGGGGAAGTACCCAAAGGGTGGCAAATAAGATAACAAACAGTAATCCGGCCAATTTGATGAAGCATCGTTTTTTAATTTTCATTGTAAATACCTTTTAATAATCATACCTCATACCAATAAAGAAACTTCTTCCCGGCATGGGATAACCCTTAACGTATTCATAATCCTTATCAAAGATGTTCAGAACCTCTCCTTTCAGGGTAACTCCTCCATACCTATCGAAATCAAGGATCTTTTTGCTGATAGTGAAATTGGCAACAGTAAAGCCGCCTTTTTTTATAACTTCGACCGGCACTCCCCACACATAATTTTCATAATCCTCAATGTCTTTTTCACCCGTATAGGCAAAGTTCAGATTGGCGGAAAGTCCTTTCATATCAGAAAAAATAATACCCCAGGAAGCATTGATATCTTCCGTGTATAGAAGGTCCTCATCGGTTTCATCGTCTTCGTATTCCGTAAGATAGACAATATTGCCATAAGGTCTGATTTCAAATTCCCAGTCAAAAAAGTTGCCAATATCAAAGGAAATCTCACCTTCAAATCCCTCTATGGTAGCTCCACCAATGTTTTTGTATGATTGGACAGAGCTTGGCAGGGTATAGACTTGTATTTTATCATCAAAATCAGTATAAAAATAGGTGAAAGAGAGATTAGCAGACGCGTAAGTGAGGTCCAAACCACATTCGTATGTCTCACTCTTCTCAGGATCAAGATCAGGATTACCTAAATAACTAATGAACGTAACATAATCACCTGCCAACTGTTCTGCAGTCGGCATCTTGAAAGCTTCCCCATAATTGGCCCTTACCTTTAGATAGTCTGTTACAAGATAGGCCACACCGAAATTGGACGAGAGATTATCATCATCTTCCTTTCCGCCATCCTCCTTCATATCCACTTCATAGTCATCATATCTCAGACCACCGGTGATGATGAACCTGTCAAAGAGTTTGGTTTTGGCCAAGATAAAATAGGCAGGATTATCATATTCTGATTCTTTTGGTGTTGACGAAGAATCAATATCATAATTCACCCAGTCAAAACCACCAGTAATAATTGAATCCTTCCAGTGTAAACTGACCTGTCCCTGCGCACCCTGGTGGTCAGTATCTTTTTCGTAACTGTAGGCCCATGTTGGATCACACCATTTGTACTCATCTTCACCGTAAAAATATCTGGCCTTCCATGATAAAAGGCCATCAGAGGTCTCACCGTTATAAATAAAGTCAATGGATTCAAGGCTGTTATCCGTGTAATTGTCAAGATCGTTTTGACTGAGGTAGTATGGATCGCCTACCTCATCGGCATCAAAATAATTATAAATAAGACGGATATGATTTTTAGGCAAAAATTCAAAACCGAGGTTTAAGCTGGCATTTTCTTTCTCATCATAACCTGTATTTCTATAATCGTCCCCTTCGGCAGTGTCATAATCATCCCTGGAATCTCTGGTGAAACTGCCCGAGAAATCAAATGCCTTGTATTTTCCTGAAAATCCCACACTTCCTTCCTCATAATCATAGCTTCCCAAGCGTCCTTCAACAAAGGCGGTCGGTTTATCCTTTCCCTGTCTGGTGATTACGTTTATGACTCCGCCCATAGCGGCTGAACCGTATTGAACAGAGGCAGGCCCCCTTATTATTTCTACCCTCTCTATATTCTTGGTCATGATCTTGGCCAGATTGCCGGTTCCTGCACGCCGACCATTCAAGAGGATCAGCACATGGCCCGCGAGGTCAACCCCGGTTGCATCGGTTCTGAAACCGCGTATACCGATAGCGGTTGAGGTGCCCGGATATTTTTGAATATGTCCGACACCCTTTTCAGCAAGCAAATCACCAAGATCCGTAGCTGAAGAGATCTTTATCTCTTCTTCGTCAATAATCGTTATGTTGGATGTAATCTCCTTTTTCTTTTCCTTTACTCTGCCTGCCGTAACGACCACCTCTTCCATGGTTGATACCATCTCTTTGTCTTTTTGTACATCTCCCGCCTGACCCAATCCCGGAACCAATAAAGCCATGCAAACAGCCAAACAACCTAACCACTTTTTCATAACTTTTCCTCCTTCCTAACGCTATTTATAGTTAGAGTCCGGGACCAAAAAAAACCCCGGACCGAAATAAATCGATCCGGGGATTTCCCTTTTTTATCCTCAAGATCTAACCAAGGCACCTCCCGTCCGCGAAGGTTATGCCTAATGTTCAGACAGGTTTTCTGACTTTCCCGCCCTTTTAGCGGCCTTCCCATTCATATCCGAACAGTGGCACACAAAGGCTAAAAGGGTTCCCTTTTCCACATGAAATCAGAAAAGGGCGGGACTACAGCGGCGGGCCCGTCCCCGATTTTAACGGGGTTCCCTATTAAGCTCGACATCGAGCATCTGAACAAAACAAAGATTACTTAGACCAAACAAAGGGGCTGCGTCAAGAAAAATATTAATCTTTATCGGTAACCCCGGCTTCCTCAAAAGTGAGCACTTCATTAAAGACATGAACCGCGCCATCCATTACTCCCATGGCCAGGGCGCCGCCGGTTCCTTCTCCGAGACGCATTCCAAGATCCAGAATAGGCTCGAGCCCGAGGTATTTCAACATTGACCCGTGGCCGGCTTCTTCGGAACGGTGCCCGGCAAAAATATATTCTGTCACAAAGGGGCATAGGATATGAGCGATCAGAGCCCCCGCGGTTGAAATAAAGCCGTCGATGACCACGGGACGGCTGTGAAATGCCCCGGCCAGGATGCATCCGGCGATACCGCCGATCTCAAAACCGCCCACCTTGGACAGTACATCCAGACCGTCACGGGGATCCGGGTTGTTTACCTGAATTCCCCTAATTACGGCTTCCCGTTTTTTTATGAGGCCATTATCGTCTATTCCGGTCCCACGTCCGACCATTTCTTCCGGGTGTTTGCCGGTAACCACGGTGCCAATGGCTGCCGAAGGTGTTGTATTTCCGATTCCCATATCTCCTGTTCCCAGAATGTCAACACCTTTTTCAAAAAGTTCAGACGCGAGTTCAAATCCGGCTAATATTGATTTTTCAGCATTTTCACGTGTCATGGCCGGTCCTTTAATTAAATTCGCCGTTCCTTTTGCGATTTTACGCACCAGAAATTGATCTCCTCCTTCCAAAGAACCAGGGTTCAGTTCCGGAATAATACCTATATCCACCACCCACACCTCTGCACCGACATGTCGGGAGATTGCGTTAATTGTTGCCCCACCGGCTAAAAAAGTCTGAACCATTGCGCCTGTGACTTCCTGTGGGTATGCGCTAACACCGTCTGCAACTACTCCGTGATCTCCGGTCATTACGATAACGGCCTTTCGATGTAATGACGGTTTTAGTGTTTTTTGTATGGCGCACAGTCGTTCTGAAATATCATGAAGTTGCCCCATAGCTCTGGTTGGCATAACAAGTTGAGCGGTTCGCTCTTTTGCCTTTTCGTTCCACTCGTCGTCAACCGGAACAATCCTTTCAATAATTTCTTTTATGCTAATTTGTTTTGAGACCATTGATGCCTTCTTTTTTTATATTTTTGTCAGATTCAAAACTATTATGTAGCCCTCAGAACGGTCCACTGCATCAAACTCCCGTAAACCTTTGAGCGAAATTCCAAGCTTCAAAGAAGGCAGAAAGGTGCTCACCTCCGGACCTATGGCCCAAACTCGATCATGGACGCTTTTATCCCAACTTACGTCCGAGCCACTGTCATCGGTCACTTGCCATTGGAAGTAACCGGCCAGTCCGACATCCCAGATTTTTGCCAGTGTCTTGCCGATGCCCCATTCAAAGTGAAAGTCATTTCCCGGTTTGACATCTGATTCGCTTTTTTTGCTATGAATCTCATATCTACTGAGAATCGAGCCCGACCAGGTTTTCTGCATATCGAAATAATAGGTTCCCCCAAGTGTAAGCATTCCGGTCCAGAAATCTTTCCCCGGTGAAGCAGCCTTATTTTGATCGTACTTTCCGACCGGCAGATAAGCGGCCAGTCCAAAAGAAGCATCGTAACTGCCGCCATGCCAGGACAGAGCAAACGGTTCAATACAGATATCGCCCAAGGCAAAGGCTTTATCGCTGATTCCTGCAGCCTTTACTTGGATATCAGTGTAAATGAAGGGTATGGTTGCATCAACCACATAATCCGCTCCTAATATTTTAATAGGAGAAACCCAAATGAGTCGATGTGCATTGGCAAAAACAGATACATCGAAATTTACATTAAGTTTATTTCCGTTTTTATCTTTCAGTTCATCAGCATTATAAAATAAATTATACATTTTATAATATAGACCCGGCCCAGGTACTGTAGCAGCTTTAATTCCCTCTAACCCGTTAACATAATGGCCGGTTTCACCGGTATGGCCAGTTCCCGATAAAGTGAATAATATTGTCACGATAATTAGCAGTTCCTCTAAGAAACGCCGCATTTCACGATTTCCCTTTTTGTTTAAATTTAAGATTTACCGAAATCATCATCAATGTCGGCTATGATCTTGCGTCCCCGTGGACTAAATCTTTTCCAGAAGTGCTTTAAGGTTTTCCTTCCCGGCATGCGGGTTTCGATTCTGGGCCTGTACCCATTGCCACAATTTATCCATTGCCTGTCCGGAATCGATGATGTCACGAGCCTTTTCTACCCCTTTCTGTAAAGTGTCCACTTCTTTCGTTACATAGAAAATAGGTGCTGCGTTAAGGCATATGGTCTCGTAAAGCGCTTTTTTTTCTTTGGAGGTAAAAACCTTTAATAACCTGAGGGCTTCCTTTTCAGGGTCGTTGCCACCGGCGATTTCATCCGGCGTTACCGGATAACGAATACCCATGGTTTCAGGCGATAAAGAGTAATGTTTAATGTTACCGTCTTCAGAAAGCTCGGCAACCCAACTTTTGGCTATGGGTGAAAGTTCATCCATCCCCCCCGTTCCGTTTCCGCTTGACCCGTAAAACACCATGGCCTTTTTAAATCCGATTTCTTTCATGGTTTCAATAACCGGAGAGATCATTTCTTTGGCGTAAACCCCCCGCACACCATATTCGGGCATGACCGGGTTGGCCAGAGATGCAGCGATATTAAGGATGCTGCCGAAACTTATCCGGGAAAGTATCCTGAACAGGGCCTGTGGATGCACAAAAGGACTCATGGCATTGAAAAGGCCGATACCGACTTTTTCTATGCTTGTTTTGACAGTTTCCACAGGGCATTCTACATCCACACCCAGGGTTTCACAAAGATCAACGGTGCCGCAACGTGACGTAACTGCCCTTGCTCCATGTCTGGCAAGACAGATGCCGCCGGCCGCAGCCACAATGGCTGCAGCCGTACTGATATTGAAAGTCTTGAAACTGTCCATACCGGTGCCGCAGTTGTCGACCATGGGCTGTTTTGTATTGGGCCGGATTTTTACCGTATCAATATCGTAAATTGCATCCCATGCTCCGGCAATTTCATCAGGACAGGGCCCTTTGGCGGTGATTGCCGCAAGAAATGCTCCCTGATGAATTTCAGATTGTTTATTGTTGAGAATTTCCGAAAATAATTCTCTTGTTTGTTCTCTGTTTAGATCTTTACCTGAAATTAAAGCGGTAATGGAATTCCCGAATTTTTTAAACTTGTCATTCATGTGAAATCTCCACGATGGTTTTTAATCCTTTTTGTGATGCCGTATGTTCAATGCCTTGATGGATGGTATCAAGAGTGACACGGCGAGTGATTAATTCTTTTGCAAGCTGATGTTCTGATGAGATCAAATCCATGGCGTTGCGATTCTGATCGGCGGTGCACCCGTAAGCGCCGCTGATGAAAAGTTCATTATAATGGATCTGATTGAAGTCAATGCTACTCGGTGAGAATTGAGAAGTAATGCCGCTGAAAATTGAAACCCTGCCGGCCGGAGCCAGTAATTTCATAAACATATCATTAAGCCCCGACTGGGAGCAGGCAAATATGAGTACGTCCACCCCTTTGTTGTGTGTCGCTGCCATAATTTTTTCGGTCATATTATCGGTGCCGGGGTCGATGACCGTGTCGGCCCAGGTATGGATCGCCGTTTTTTGTCGATGAGGTTGCGGTTCACTGATTAAAACATGTTCAGCGCCCTTATGTTTGGCAACAAATGCATGTAAAAGACCCAAAGGACCTGCTCCGATGATCAACACCGTGTCATTTTTAGTAAGATTGATTTTGTTCTGGGCATTGATACAACAGGCCAGGGGTTCGGCCAGAGTCGCATGATTATAGCTTACTGCGTTAGGAATGATATTGAGGCTTCCAACGATGGCGCCTTCAATGGGAATTGCAATGTATTCGGCAAAGCCGCCGTTCTGCGTAAACCCTAAAATTTGTCGATTCGGACACAGGTTGTCCATCCCCTTAAGGCAATAGGAGCACCTGCCGCATCGAAGCCCCGGGGCAATTTGAATTCGACTGCCTTCTTTAAACGTGTTTGTGCGGCTTTGTTCTATAACTCCTGCAATTTCATGGCCCGGTATTCTCGGATAATTCAGAGCTCGATGCCCTTGGGCCACCATTTTGGCATCTGCAGAACATATCCCGCAGGCTTTAATTTTTATCCGCACACCGCCGGCCGGGCAGTCCGGAGTTCGCACCTCGCTTATTTCCAATTTTCCGGGTTGTTTAAGGATTGCTGCCTTCATAACAAAAAAAATCCTCAAGCGGTAACCGCTTGAGGATTTACCTTTTCCCCAATGCCAAACAAAATGGCAGGTCTTCTGACTCCCCCGCCCTTTTAGCTGCCTTCCCATACTGATTCTTCAATACAGTGGCGTTAACATGCTAAAAGAGTTCTCTTTTTCGAGACCTTTGCAAAACGGACGTGTTTCAAAGGTCTCTTTCCCCAAAGGGAAAGAGCGGGGTTACAGCGGCGGGTCCGTACCGGATTCTCACCGGTTTCCCTATTATGCCCAAAGGGCCACCATTAAGTTGTGTAATATATTTACGAGCTTATTTAAATAGATTACGGGTCATTGTCAAGATATTTATTTTGCCCTGAAAAACCTGGTCCTGTGGGCCAGGTCAGAGTTATCCGGCTCTGCCTGAAGAATAGCTGCAAGAGTTTGAAGTGAACTAAAGTTAAGGAATTCTGTCAATTATATAAAATCAACGGAGCGAAGCGACTCCATAACTTTAGGCACTTTAGCTCACTTTAGGCACTTCTAACTTGTCCGGCTTATAGGAGAGCAGTCCCTTTCAGGGGCAAACCAAAGCCTGGTCCTATGGGCCAGGATTCTTTACTCGAATGAAAGAGTATATCGTAGTAAAGGAGCAATGAAATATTATCGCACGGAAAACTCGTATAGATGCCCACCCAGGAGGACCCGTAAAAAGAATATTTTTGCATGTCATTGTTTTGGCTCTTTTCTGAATACATAGGGATGCGGAGCAATAGCAGTGAGATCCGTCGTTTCAAAAGGTAGCTCCTCATGAGATCCGATAATCAACAATCCATTAGGCGTAAGACTGTCCAGCACTTTTTTGAAAGCTTCTTTTTTCAGTTGATCCTCATAATAGGTAAGGACACTGTTCCTCAAAAAGATGATATCAAAGTCTGAGCCGGGTGGATCCGAGAGCAGATGATGTGTCTCCCAGCTAATGTCTTTTCCGAGTGAATCCTTCACTGCATAAAGTTTTTTACCCGCACGTATAAAATATATGGATTGATATTCTTCTTTTACTTCTTTGAGACTGCTGGAGGGATAGATTCCGGTCCGAGCCCGGTCAAGGTGCGCAGGATTCATATCAGTGGCAATTACTTCAAGCTCCGGGAGATACGCAAAGTTTTTTTGCAAGCTGTCCCAGACGATCTTGAAACTATAGACCTCTTCTCCGCACGCACAACCGGCTGTCCAGACCTTAATTCTTGGTTTGTTTTTTTCAATAAGGTCTGGGAGCAACTTTTTTTCAAGTGTTTCCCAAAATCCCCGATCGCGAAAAAAACGGCTGATGGAAACGGTCAACAGCAGTTCACAGTGTTGCCTCACTTCATCGTGCTTGTCCAGTTCTGCCAGGTATGTCGCCATATTGCGACATCCCAATGCTTTCATGTGCCGGCCTATCCGCTTTTTGACCCCTTTGCGGACTTTGCGGTATCCTTTCCAGGAAAACCCGAATAGATAAAGCAGTTGACGAAATTGATGATCATCCATAAAATCACTTTTATCTTCACGAATAAATTGTGCAAGAGATTTTATTAAGTAATGAGAACCCGGAGCCTGAAAAAAGGGAGAGTTGCAGATGAAAGGATAAAAGGATAAGAGTTCCCTTTTTAAAGCAAAAAAACTGAGGTTGTTAATGTTGTGTGACGGCTGGGGATGAGTAACAACATATTCTGATGCGGCAACAAGTCCCAACCGGCTTCAGACAATTGAGATTCGAATACCAAATGAAGATCGTATCGTCAAGACGGCATTTAGCTCCAAATCGGCTGAAAATAGAAGATTTTGGATATAGGAGACCTGTCTTTCCGCTTAAGATTTTTCTTAAAAGTATGCTTCGGCAAGGTAATCAGGGTCCCTGATGTAACTTGTCCCGCCAAAGAATCCAAACCGAAGGAGGGATATCCGGGGCCCTTTGATAATTTAATATATAACGGAGGTTCTGAAACATTTTATTAAGGGTTTTTTTAAGTGGCGATGGATTCATTTCGAAGTTTTCATGCATTGCCAAAGTTTTTCCAGAAATGGTAATGAGTTTATTAAGTGGGGGTATGAAAAAACTTCCAAAGATACAACCCCGTTAAACCGCTTTAAAATTTCCATAACAATCTCTGATTTTTCCTTTGACAACCTATCCAATGATAAATGATCTTTATGGTTTTCAACGCCGTGAAGATGGATAATTGATGTTTTTTTGCCATATTGGTTAAAAACAGATTCCATATCGAACTGGTGTAACATCAGATGGCCGAGATCGATACAGACTGAAAGATTAAAATCGCTCAAGATATTTTCCACCCATTCTAGCGGATATGTGAGCGTTTCAATTGAAATTAAAGAGGCATTAATACCGGTTGCAACCAGTTGTCTGATGCTGTTGTAAAGACGTTCATTCCATTCTTTTATCAGACCTTTATCATAGACGGTTTCATCGTATGAAAGGTGAAGAGTGAATGTGGAAGGAGAGAGCGGAGCTGTAAGATCAATTACCTGTTTTATGATTTCAACAGCGGTTTGTCTTCTTAAAGGATCCGGAGTGCTCAAGGATATGTCGATGGGCAGATGTACATTATAGGTAAGATCAAACTCCTTTGACAACGACAAGAGTTTTTTTACCTCATGATTTGACGGCAGACTGTTCGGAGCACTTTCAAAGAGCAGGAGTTCGATTTCATCCACATATGGGGCAAGCATTTTTACGTTCTGTGTATAGCCGGCCGGATATATGTAAGATGTGGTGCCTAATTTAAATGGATATAAACCTTTGTATGACTTGGGAAGGGGAGGGTACATTGGCTAACTTCTCCAAATTGATAAAAAATACAGAGTGATCACCAACACGCACATCCATATCAGCGCCGAAAGCATCATCAGATCGCATGCCTTTTTAATATGATTCCGGTTGATTTTGTTGAAGGGTATTCCCAAATAGGGCTTGGACACAAGACGTCCGTGATAATAACTGGGGCCGCCGAGCCGAACTCCGAGGGCGCCGGCAAAAGCGGCTTCCGAATACCCGGCATTCGGGCTCGTATGGTTGGCTCCTTCCGTGAGGGCGGTTTGAAATGTACGTACTCCTTTACGGTCAATCATTTGGGCTGCAAGTGATATAACAAGGATTGAAATGCGAGCCGGAATAAAATTGGCAATATCATCGATTCTGGCGGCAACTTTTCCGAAATCCCGGTATTTGTCATTTTTATACCCGATCATGGAATCGAGTGTGTTTATCATTTTATAAGCCATTGCTAACGGGGC
>JAUVTO010000116.1 GCA_030601485.1 Desulfobacterales bacterium
TAACCGGACTCGGTCCGGGTTACGGCAAGCAATGCCTTTACTTTTCCGAGGTGCCCGATAACCTTTCCGGTCACCGGGTGAATAATCTCTTTATCCTTGGAGGAGATGCTGAAGACATCCCCGGGCGAGATCCCGTTAGATGCGTCCAGGTCAATGATGTACTCTTCTCCGGCCTGCTCCACCAAATAACCTGAAACAGAGCTGAAATCCCGGACGATCTTGTCCATGCTTATGCCGCCGGTTTGAGCGCTGCCATAAACAGGGATGGCCACCAGAACCATAGCAGATAAAAGAAAACCAATATAACGGATGCATCGTAACTTTAGCATATTCCCATTACAATAGAAAAGGATCCATGTTCATGGAGCGGTCAATACCCAATCCAAATTTATTTCTTTATGGGAAGGATTGAGATTTAAATAACTTTCACATTTAATTAGGTTAATTAGGTCGTATCATCTCCCAAAGATAATTGTTTGTCAAACAATTTAATTCCTGTTCACTCGACGACAATTCGCTCTTTGGGTCCGGGCTCAACTTGTCCGACAATGGCGGCATCATGAACACCCTTTTGTTTCAATGCCTGTAGCAGGTCATCGGACCTGTTACCCTCAACACATATAAGCAGGCCTCCGGATGTTTGAGGGTCAAAAAGGATATCCTGGATCAAAACATCCACCCGGGGAGCAAAGTCCACATGGCGTTCATAAAACTCTCTGTTTTTATATGCTCCTGCCGGTACCAGGCCCATGCCGGCGTAATTTAAGGTTTGGGGCAGGATCGGCACGCTGTCCGTCTGAATACGAATTCCTGCTCCGGAATCAACAACCATCTCAGAAATGTGACCCAGGAACCCGAACCCGGTAATATCGGTGCACGCATGCACAGGGTAATTTCCCATGATCTCCGCTGCATCCTTGTTGAGTGTGGCCATTAAACGGGTGACGGTGTCTGTAATTTCTTTTGAAGCTAATCCGCCCTTTATGGCCGTGTTGATAATGCCGGTGCCCAGGGGTTTGGTCAGTATCAGGCGATCCCCAACCCGGAGATTTTTCTTGGTAAGTACTCGATCGGGGTGGATAAATCCCGTAACGGATAAGCCATATTTCAGTTCTTTGTCTTCCACACTATGTCCACCCATCAGAACCACGCCGGCCTCCCTCATTTTATCCAGGCCGCCTTGGATGATTTGCCGGAGCACGGACATCTCCATGTCTTTGAGCGGAAAGGCCACCAGGTTCATGGCGGTTTTGGGCACCCCGCCCATGGCATAGACATCACTTAACGCGTTTGCCGCTGCAATTTGTCCGAACCCGTACGGATCATCCACAACGGGTGTAAAAAAATCCACGGTTTGAATAATGGCAAGATCATCCGACACCTTGTAGACGCCGGCATCATCCGCCTTTTCCAACCCCACGATCACGTTGGAATCTGTGGGAAATTCAAGTCCGCAAAGCGCTCTGTCCAGGTCCCCCGGAGGCAATTTTGAAGCTCACCCTGATCCTGCGACGGTTTCCGTAAGGCGAAGCGGCTTTGCTTTTGGATCTGTCATCGGTATAATTCTCCTGACTTAGTACACGCATCCTTAAACACGATTACGTATAATAGTTGGTTTATCCATTCGATGTAAAAGTGTAAAGTGCCTAAAGTGAACTAAAGTGCCTAAAGTTAAGGTATTCTATCAATTTTAATTATAATTGTTCGCGCTGAAAGCGCGTTCCTCAACTTTAGCTCACTTTAGGCACTTCAAACTTCAAACTTTTAGAATTCAACCTATACGGGCTAGTTGTCTTGATAGAAATACGTCACTGTATTTACGAATTAGAGCGCTTAGATGCTGATTACCTTGTCCGCAAGCTGCATGGCGGTGACAATATCGAGCATGTTCGTGGTTTCGCCCACCTGTTTTTGATCGAGAAGGTCAAAATGGGTCAGGCAGGTGCCGCAGACAAGGATGTGAAGCCCTTTCTTTTCATACTCTTTTAAAACCGGCAGCACCTCTGAACCCTCAATGGTGAGTTTAACACCGTTGTTCACAAAAACCAGCCGCCATAGTTCGGGTCCTATCTCTTTGAGTGTCTTGATATAGCTGATCATGAGTTTTAACCCAAGCTCGTCATCACCATGCCCCATGCGATCCGTAGCCAGCATGACCATGATTTTCTTTGTATCGGCTTTTACTCTCTCTTGGATCGAATCTTTGGAAGAAATACCGGCCTCACGCTTCCCGATAACATAAAAATCGTTCCCGTCCTTTTGTACATGGGTATCAAAATTTTGGGATTTTAAAAACCGGCAAACATTTTGTTTTGAGGCCTCATTATCAACGATAACTTTGATTAAACCCGGGTTCCCTTCTTGGACAGCCGCTTTTGTCTGAAGTACCGGGGCCGGACATGCCAGACCCCTGGCGTCGATCTCTTTCATATCTTTACCTATTTTGTTTTGGCTGGAACTTAGAGGCTTTGCCACATAAGCGCTAAGTTGTTTTGCAAATATTAAAAGATGAACATCGAACATATTAAAAGATGAACGTCGAACATCGAACATTGAACGTCGAACGTCGAATAATGATGTCGCTTCGCTCCTCAAATTATTCTAATTGGGGCGAAGCCCCTAAGTTCTTTTAATGAAATTCTTGCCCTTGTTTTTGTCTTTCATTCACCATTCGATGTTGGACGTTCGATGTTCGATGTTCATCTGTTTTGCTACTAAATTTACTTGTGTCAGATACTCATCCACGATCTTCTTGGTTTTTAACAGTCCCTCAACTTCCCTTATTTCGACAACCCACCACTCACAACCAATCGCTTTTAGGAGAGAAAGACGGTCTTCAATATCTTCCTTGTTTTCCGGCGGTATATGCCCTTGGCCCGGAATTTCGGTATGGTAAATATGGGCGTTAAACACCCTGTCCGCATGGGGGGTCACAAAATCTTCAATGGTATATTGCTGGCTTTGCACAGATTCGCACGCATACGCATGGCCGATATCCAGGGTAACGTCGGCCCCGCTTCTGCGAATCAGCTTTTCAAAGAGATTTGCCTTGCTTGTCCACCCCCAGGCCAGATTTTCAAGACAAACCCTCACGCTCATGGCTCTGCCGTAGTTAACCAATTGTCTTAAGTTGTCGATGGTGGTTTCCCATGAAAGGGGTTCCGTGGAGTCATGGCCAAGGCCAATGTGTATGGTTATGTATCTTCCCCCCACTTTAGAAATAAGACGGATCACCCGGCAGAAAAGGTCTTTAGCCGCTTGGGCTTTCTCGGGATCATCGTGGCCAAGGTCTATGCGATCAAATGGACAGTGATAACGAACTTCAAGAGGTCCCAGGGCCGATATTTCCTTAACCCATTTTGATTCCTGTGCGGGTGTCCCGGGGAGTTGTTTCAGGTCAAAAGAAAAATCAATGCCGGAAAAACCATATTCATGGGCAAATTTTCTGAGTTTTTCCGTGTCTGAGAAAAAGTTGCACATGGCCAGTTTGGGCGTTACCGGCTTTTGACCGGCTGCCGTCTCCAGGTCTGTCAGAAGTTTTTCCATGTTCAAACCATAGGTTACCGCAACCTTTCTTAAGGGTTCAAAAAGCGCCTGGCAGCAAATACATTCACCGGCCTGCTTATCATACTGTTTAAACACTTCCTCGGTCTTTCTGTGCCTGGATAAAACATCCAGCACGGTCATTTCAGGGTGTATGCATGGTCCTTGCTTTAAGACTGTTTTTTCCACAATTCTCCTTCTTAATTCTCGCCGAGAACCCTGGCAAAAGCGGTGGGTATTTGCCGTATAATATCCATTACCTGGGTGGCTGGTGTGGGCTTTGCATAAAATCCGGCCACACGATTCACTCTGGCGGCAATAATAGCCGCCTTGGTAACCTCCATGCCTGTTCCGATCAGAGCCGTTACAATGCCGGTAAGCGTATCCCCTGTGCCTCCGATTGCCTCCATAGCTTCTTCCAATGGACTATTAATCGTCGCCTGAATTCCCTCCCGATCGGCCACATAATCCTGTTTCCCTTTGACCAGGAGACAGCGTGCGGCATTTTTATACTTGTAAGCACGTGCTATCAACTCGGGCGCCCGATTTTTCTCATGCAGGATAAAACCTCTGGTGTAAAAGGGATGCGGCGCCTCTTCGTCCGCCAGAAAGGCCAGCTCTCCGATGTCAGGTGTGAAAAGATCATATTGAGAAGACTGCCCGCTCATCTTGGCCGCATACATGAAACCCGCATCTGCAATCAAGACCGGCCGCCTTTCCATTTCCTCTATAGCAAACAGAACCCGATTGTGACAGTCCACATCCGGTTGAAGGTAATGAAAAACAATGGTATTAAAATCACGTTTCCCCAAATGTCCGCTCAAATATTCATAAAGGCGCCGGCTGCCATGTCCAAGGCCCACATCGCCCACCAGATATCCGAACGGAGCACCTTGATCAAGCACTTGGGCGGTCTTGATCGCTGCAGCCAGCAGGGCCGGGGTCCCTCGATTTACTAAGATCCGCTTTCCCCGGATATAGATGCTGTCATCTTTTAGGCGGGTTTCCCCGGTTACCAAAGGGAAGTCCGGGTCAGGAACCGTTCCGACTACTCCAATCACCGGCGTCTCATCTCCTCGTAAGCCAGCTGAAGGGCATACCCGCAAAGGGTGTGGCCGATTTCCCGTGGGCTTGGCGCCTCATTCAGTGACATTCCTACCATCTTGCTTGCCAGATAGGGTACATCCGGACATCCTCCCCCTGAAATATTTACTATTGTTCCTGTCTCCTTTTCAACAGTTAATTTCATATTGGCTGCCCGGATCATCAGATATTTTCCAAAATCCTTATTTTGAAAAAGATCCACGGGCTTCAGCAACGGACTGCTGACAGGCACTACTTCCATGGGTGGCGTCCCGACGTTTTCTAACGTCCTCAAAATGTTCAGCTCCTGGATAAGGGGAATTTCGATAACCAGATCGCAGCCGCTCCGAATTTCGGGCGGAGGTCCCATAACCCGGATTTTCCACCCGGCTTTTTTAAGGATCCTTTCAGCTTTAATCACTTCACTGGTATGCTCAAAGACCAGTATGCCCCTGCCCGGATCAGATGATGTTTTGTGTTTCTTTTTGTTTGATTTTAAAAACCCTAAAAAAGACAAGTTTTACTCCTTTTTTATGGTAAGCGTATATCCTGTTTCATGCTTTTGAATATCAGCCACATCCCAGCCCTGGCTTTGGGCAGCCCGGCTCACGTTCTCCTTTGACGTGTCCGTATCCACCTTTATTATGATTTCTCCTTTTTGTATCTCCTTGATCTTATTTAGCATCAACAAGACCGGTTGGGGGCAGGAAAGTCCTCCTGCATCGACAATTATACTCATCCTTTACCTCCTGTGTTATTTTTTTCTCATACTGAAACCGATAAACAGGCAGACCAGAAGACCGATAATCAGTGCTGCGATTCCATGGGGTCCCACACCTTTTGGCGAACTTGCCAGGCCGAAATTATGGGCAAACCCGGCCCCAACAATCATGCCTAAAACAAAAACCGCTGCATCCCCATCCCCTTCACCGGCCAGGAATAGCTGCCGTCCGGGACATCCTCCGGCCAGGGCAAAAGCCAGACCGGCCAGAACCATGCCACCGAAGTTCCAGACATGCATGGTATGGGCCACCGGCTGCTTGACAAAGCCGGGATGAAACTGGCCCACTATCAGGCTTGTGATAAAAGCCAAGACCGCCAGGGCAAGAAGACCCAGGAAGAGATGGGTCTGCCTAAACAGAATCAGATCCCTGAAGGCCCCCATAGTACAGAAACGGCTTCTCTGTGCGGCGAATCCGATGGTAAGTCCGACGGCCAGAGAAACAAGAAGCGGGGCATGCATGGCACCCGGCCCTTTGAGGCTGTAAAACAGCACCCCGCTTTTCGCCTGTCCCTGGATCTGTGGAAAGATCAGTATCAGGATAAAAAATCCAAGCAGGGTCAAAGGCAATAACCACCCCGCCGAGGCGTATGTCTTTTGGGTCCGGCCCAGGTTGTATCCGCCCTTGAGAAAAAGCGTGCCGATCCAGATGCCTCCGATCAGTCCGAGTAACCCAAAAATGGCGTTTCCGTCACCGGCCGAAAAGCGCAACAGGGCCCGCCACGGGCATCCCAGGAAGACCAGCGCCCCGATCATGGCAAAAACCCCTAA
>JAUVTO010000082.1 GCA_030601485.1 Desulfobacterales bacterium
CAACAAGATCCATTCTAACGTTTCCCGTCCAATTATGATGGTTGAATTCCAGTTTTTACAAATTCAACCGGTTAATGATCTTGACAAAATTAACAAAAAATTAATATAAAACAGCTTGCACTTTAAATCAATGTTTTTTAGATTATAGGATTTAAACGCCGAAGTGGCGGAATTGGTAGACGCGCTAGGTTCAGGGTCTAGTGGGGGTTTCTCCGTGGGAGTTCGAGTCTCCCCTTCGGCACCATAAATAATTAAACGTCTCCGAAATTCTACAACTTATCGAAATCACAACTCTTTTAATGGTGTCCTGTTTATGCCGTCAAAATGGAATGCTGGCCTCCGGCTCGTAGTGCCTACGGCTCGGAGAGAACATTGGGGATAAGGACGGAACTAACCCATTTAAATATTAAAAAACTTCTTCAAACCCATCATTTTTACTCAGCCTGCCCAGTTAAACCAGAAATTTGTTTAACCAGGGTGATTTTTTTCTTTTTCACCGGGGCTATAAATTAAGATTTTTTAAATTTTGTCAAAAACAATTTCGCCCAAGGATCCGGACAACATGAACAAAAACCGCAAAGATTTAGAAACCATACGTTCCGATGCCAAAGAGATATTTTCGGGCTGTCTTACGGCTGTAGACCCATATAAAGCAGTAAAACGTTTTGTACACTTTGACGGGGACAGGCTGGTGGTCGGAATGCAAGGAGGACTTGAAACCGAAATTAACCTGAGTAAATTCGATCGCATCTCCCTCGTTGGCGCGGGAAAGGCCACTGCCCCCATGGCCGGAGTCATTGAAGATCTTTTTGGAGAGAGAATCCAAAATGGACTGATCAACGTCAAATACGGTTTTACACAAGAGCTTGCGGTTACTGCAATCACCGAAGCTGGCCATCCCGTGCCGGATGAAAACGGGGTAAAGGGAACCGGAAACATCCTTGATTTATTGCAAAAGGCCGGCGAAAAGGACCTGATTTTTTCTCTCATATCCGGCGGGGGATCCGCCCTCCTCCCGCACCCTGGGGGAAATATCACTCTTTCGGACAAACAGGAAATTACCCGGCAACTGCTCGCGTGTGGCGCCAGTATTGATGAGATAAATGCTGTCAGAAAACACATGTCTTCTTCTAAAGGCGGGCAGATGGCAAGGGCCGCCTTTCCGGCCACGGTTGTCAACTTGATGCTCTCGGACGTGGTGGGAGACAAAATGGACGTGATTGCCTCAGGACCCTTTGTGCCTGACACCTCTACATTCAAAGATGTTTGGAGAATCTTCAAAAAATATGATTTGAAGAATATCCCCCCTGTCATCCATAAACATATGAATGCGGGCCTGGACGGACAAATTCCCGAAACACCCAAAGAGAATGACAGGATATTCGATCGCGTCTTCAATTTTATCGTGGGGAGCAATATATTAGCCCTGGAAGCGGCAAGTGAAAAGGCCAAAACGCTCGGATATGAAACACTAATCCTTTCCTCCATGGTGGAAGGAGAAACAAAAGAAGTAGCGCGTGTTCACACCGCCATGGCCAAGGAGATTGTCAAAACCGGCCGGCCGACTCCTCCGCCGGCATGTATTATTTCAGGAGGTGAAACCACTGTGACGATCCGGGGTAATGGTCTTGGAGGAAGGAACCAGGAGTTCTGCCTGGCTGCATGCCTTGACATTGCGGAGCTTCCGCCTCGAGTCGTCATACTGAGCGGCGGCACGGACGGAAATGACGGCCCCACAGACGCAGCAGGCGCTTTGGTAGATCCGTTTACGGTAACGCGAGGAAAAAATGCCGGAATGGATGCAAACGAGTTTTTGAACAGAAATGATGCGTATCACTTTTTTGAAAAAACAAAAGATCTTCTCATGACCGGTCCGACCAATACAAATGTAATGGATGTCAGACTTGTATTGGTGGGCTGAGGAAGGCTCCGCCTCAATTGGCCTCCGGCCCCGCTTCCAGCCCGGAGGGCTTACAGGCCGGAGGGTAGGGCTTACGCCCCGGAGGGAATAATGGAATAGTGGAATATTGACGGTCTCGTAAAAAGCCCAACTTCTGCGTTGTGCTGCATTTCGCAATCATTCAACGTACGAAAAGTACGATTCATGATTACAAAATTTGCATGCCTTGAATTTGAACTTTTTACAAAACCGTCTAAATCGGACTTTTTACGAATTCATCAATATTGGGTTACCGTAAAATTCCTCTTGACAGGAAGAACTTAGGGGCTTCGCCCCAATTGGAATGATGGAATGCTGGAATAATGGGTTCTGGGATAATGCAATATTGGGTTAATGGTAAAATTGGTGTTGACGATAAAATTAAAAATGGCTAATATCCTTTTAAAAACCAACCTTCCAGTATTCCACTATTCCATTACTCCGTATTTGAGGCAAAAGATCATGTCTCAATAAATTGTTTTATTTACAGTAAGTTGTAGAATTTCCGAAACGTTTAATTATTGGAGGTGTAAGATGCATCGGATAAGGTGTTCTGCCAGGTATGTAAGTTTTTTTATGACATTAACCATGATATTTATGACCATCCCTCTTCAAACGGTTTGTGCAGCAATGGTCGGCACCGAAACTGTGCTTACTATTACACAGACACAAAATGCGCGTGAAAATCTTATCAGGTTTCTTGAACGTAAGGATGTAGAGGCCGCAATGACAGCCCAGGGTGTTAATTGGTTCGAAGCCAAAGCCCGTGTTGGCAGTCTTTCTGATGCCGAGGTCATGCGAATTGCAGAAAAGATGGATCAGCTTCCTGCTGGCGGCGATGGGCTCGGTATCTTGGTGGGCACCGCTTTGATCGTCTTTTTGGTACTGCTTTTTACAGATATTGCGGGTTATACCGACGTCTTCCCATTTGTTAAACACCAAAAACAAAAATAATATGGCAATCCGCCGCATACCCCTGCTGTTGTGCGGCGGGCTGTTGCTGATATGCCTGACCGGCTGTGCCGGTCTTAAAAAATGGGAAATGCTGCAAAAAGCGGGTGAGTTGCCGGCTCGCTTTGAGCTTAAGACGGTACCGTTTTTTCCCCAAAAGGCATATCAGTGCGGGCCTGCATCCCTTGCAACGGCACTTGACTGGAGTGGATTGCCTGTTTCCCCTGAAGAACTGACAGATGAAGTTTTCACCCCCGTACGAAAAGGAAGCCTGCAGACAGCACTTATAAGCGCCGCCCGCCGTCACGGTAGAATCGCTTATATATCGACCGGAATGGACGTGATATTTTCGGAAGTAGCTGCCGGTCATCCGGTAATCATTTTGCAAAACCTTGGACTTTCCTGGTATCCTGTCTGGCACTATTCGGTTGTTGTCGGTTATGATTTACCGAAGAAATTTGTTATTCTTCGCTCCGGATCCACCGCCCGAAAGATTATGCCTTCCCGGGTTTTTGCAAAAACCTGGGCTCGCAGCAATTACTGGGGGATTTTAATTCTGCGACCGGATCAACTTCCTGCCATGGCCAAGAAAAACCTATTTCTGGAGGCGGTGCTGGGACTCGAAAAGGCCCGCCAGTTCCGCGCCGCAATCCATGGATATAAAACAGCGATGACACGCTGGCCACAAAATCTGACTTCCCTTATGGGTATTGGCAACTGCCATTATGCACTCGGAGAATTAAAAGATGCCGAATCGGCCTTCAGAGAAACTGTGCGGTTACATCCCAAGGAAGGTTCCGCTTTAAACAACCTGGCACAAATTCTTTTTGAGCAAGGACGAAAGCAGGAAGCGCTGGAAGCTGTTAAAAAGGCGGTTTCTCTTGGCGGTCCGTTAAGCGCTGTTTATGAAAAGACCCTTGAAGAAATTCAAGCCGGGGCGCCATGAAAAGGTGTTAAGGAATTATAAACGATAACCTTTCTCGTTAAATAGCCTCAGGCAGGCATCGACCACTTTGGAATCATAAAAGGAACCGCGATTCTTTGAAATCTCCTCTAACGCAAAATTGATTCCAATAGCTGCCCGGTAAGGCCGGTGAGAAGCCATTGCCTCAACAACATCTGCCACTGCCAGTATTCTTGCCTCGAGCAAAATATTTTCACCTGAAATACCATTCGGATATCCGGAACCATTCATCCTTTCGTGATGCTGTAGTACAATCTGGGCAATGGGCCATGGGAAATCCACCGTCTTCAATATATTATACCCCACCTGGGGATGTTCTTTGATTATCCCTAATTCGTTTTGACTTATCTTGCCCGGTTTACTGAGAATCTCTCCGGGCACCGATATTTTACCGATGTCATGGATTACTCCCGCCATGCGGACTCCTTGAATCTGATCTTTCGAAACGCCCATTTCTGTAGCTATGCCACGAGCAAGATTGCTGACACGACGCTGGTGACCGGCGGTATAAGGATCTCTGGTCTCGACCGTCAATGCCATGGCTTCGATGGTCCCCCCTAATGCTTTTCTCAACTCATTTAGGGTCTTTTCAATTTGTTTACGGCCTGACACCAGCTCACTGATATCTCGAATTATGCCCTGGTATCCTAATTTACTTTTATCTCTTGCATGCCGAACCGTGGAAGTAATCAAACAATCCATTTCAGTGCCGTCTTTTTTACGAAGCTTTACCCTAAACTCCCTGACAGATCCCTTTTGTGCTATTTCATCCTGAAGCCTCCCATATTCATCAGGATTTACAAAAACAGCCTTTGTATTAATTCCTAACATCTCTTCTCTGGAATATCCGAAAATCTCCAGCGTCGACAGGTTAAAATCAATTAACTCACCTTTTTCATTGTTAATATAAATCGCATCTCTGGAGTCTTCAAAGAGGGTGCGATATTTCTCTTCACTCTTTTTTAATTGGATTTCAGCATTCCTTCGTTCCTGACGATTTTTGGCCTCGCGTAATTCCCGATCAATAGCAGAACTCAGTCGCGCAAGATTGTCTTTCATGATGTAATCGTGTGCACCGGCCTTCATAGCCGCAACAGCGGTTTCATCTGCGATAGTGCCGGATACAATGATGAAGGGCAGATCCAGCCCCTTATCCTTATAAAGCTCCAGGGCGGAAGACGCATCAAAACCGGGCATAGAATTATCACAAAGGATTACATCCCATGTCTGGTTATCTAAAGCCTTACTCATAGCTTCAGCCGTATCCATCTGCTCGTAGCTGGGGTTAAAACCTCCATTCTTCAAGTTTCTCACAAGCAGCAATCCGTCGTCCTCAGAGTCATCAACGATCAATACACGGATGGGTTTATCCATAAAACACTCCTTATATGGGTGGGGATTCGTTTAAAACCAGCCAGTACAAACCGAGCTGCCGGATAGCTTCGGTAAACTGAGCAAAGTTAACCGGTTTGCGAATATAGCTGTTGGCCCCCAGACTGTAACTTTCAGTTAAATCCCGCTCCTCCTTGGATGAAGTGAGAACAACCACAGGAAGCAATTTGGTCCGTTCATCATTACGAAGACGCCTCAACACTTCCAGACCGTCTATTTTAGGAAGTTTTAAATCGAGCAGTATGATCTGGGGCATTACGCTCATGTCACGGCCGGCGTAGGCCCCGGCGCCAAACAGATAGTCCAGCGCTTCGGTGCCATCCCTTGCAACCACCACTTCGTTCATAATATTATTTTTTTTAAGAGCGCGAATGGCCAATAGTTCATCGTCGGGGTTGTCTTCAACCAGCAGGATTATTTTTTTCCTCATGTTATCCTTTCCAAATATTAAAGTGCAAAATAAAAAGTTGCACCGCGATTTACATAACCTTCGGTCCATATACGGCCTTCGTGACGGTTAATGATGCGCATCACCGTAGCAAGACCAATGCCGAAACCTTCAAAATCGGTGTCTTTATGCAAGCGCTGGAAAGCTCCAAACAGTTTGCCGGCATAAGCCATGTCAAATCCCACGCCATTGTCTCGAACGCAATAGACAAGCTCATTATCTTGCAAAACGGTATCAAACACGATCCACGCTTTTTCTTGCTTGGATGTGAACTTCCATGCATTGCTCAGCAGGTTCTCAAGCACAACTTCGATCAGGTTGGAATCGCAAATTGCGGTCACCTTATAACCGATAACAATATCTACCTTTCGATCCGGATCCCTTTCTTTAAGCTTACTCACTATTCTTTCTGCTATTTCACTTAAATTGACTTCTTCTTTCTTCAGTTCACGACGTGATATCCTTGAGAGAGAAAGCAGATCGTCAATAATCTGCCCCATTCGTTGGCTCGAAGAACGAACCCTGTTCAGATAATCTTTTCCTTCTGCATCCAGCTGATCATTATACTCTTCCAGCAAAGCCAAACTAAATCCGTCTATACTGCGAAGAGGCGCCCTTAGATCGTGTGAAACCGAATAAGAGAATGCTTCCAGCTCCATATTCGTAGCTTCAAGTTGTGAGGTCCGCTTCTTAACTCGCTGCTCAAGTTCTTCATTAAGCCTTCGAAATCTTTCCTCTGCACGTATACGTTCACTAACATTTTCACAAATGATATATTCCTTGTCTTCATCAAGAATAACCTGCCTGAAAATAATATTCTCTATATTTCCGTTCTTGTTTGTTACATTGAACATACGAGGTTCCCTGTTTAATTTTTTTGCCTTCTGCAGATCGTCTTTCCAGTGGGCAATAAAATCTCGTCGGTCAAAAATATTGGGGAAAATTTTATTATGCCAATCGGTAACGGTGGGGATGTCTTCAAGCCGGTAACCAAAACTTTCAACAAATTCGGAATTTATATACTCAACACGTCCACCGGAATCCACTACGGTTATGGGGTAAGGCGAAAGCTTTACAATCTTTTGAAGAAGTTTTTCAGATGATGTATATTTGTTTATATATCTTGTCGATAATATTACTCCTGTTAACAGGGCGATGAAAAAAGAGAGTCGCTCAAACAGAGCATCTGGCGGAATTTTAAAAACGATTAAATCAAGAAGACCTTCAGTCCCATGGGGAGGCACGGAATGAGAAAAATCCTGGAACATTAAGCCAAAAGCACCATCAATCACCCAAAAAACACAACCGATTAAAACAGCAGCAGCAAGAAGATAATTGGATCTCTTTTGTTCTTTAATCTCTTTTAACCCAAATATTTTTCGAATAGGTCCGAAAATTATCAAAACATCCGAAAGCAGTAGGATGAGATAACCATTAACCAAGGCCTCTATGGCTGTAACATTCACAAACGTCAAAGAAATTGATGTTACGGTCATTTCAGACGCCCACGCAGGCGGGTTAAATTGAAATACCCATCTAAATATTGTATATAATATTAGGGTATTAAATAATCGAAACGGAATCTCGAATACATAGGGATTCCATTTTTTCTCTCCGGTTTTTCCGAATCTTTTTGCACACCATCCGTGCCATACAATCCAGAGTATAAACATCAAAACCGTAACAACAGATATCCACCCACCTTTAATCCACATTGTATTAAAGGCCAAACAGAATATGGCGGAAAGTAATCCATATCTCCATCCCCACCTAAGAGATACGATCATTGGGCATACCAGACCCGCCATGAATTTAATTTCGTGAGGTGGAAGTAAAAAAACAAATGGATGTATGTTCAGGCAAAACCCAATTAACCCTAAAACAATAGAAATAAAAATTTTATATAAATTCTCTTTAGTTATTTTAGGGACTTGATACATAATTAAACGTTCCGG
>JAUVTO010000089.1 GCA_030601485.1 Desulfobacterales bacterium
AGACAGAGGTTCATCCAGAAGAAGCACGGAAGGATTCACAGCCAAGGCCCGTGCCAGGGCGATTCGCTGTTTTTCGCCGCCGCTTAAATTATGAATGGATCGCTGAGCAAGGGCCTGGAGTCCCAATTGGTCCATAAGCCGTGCTGCCCGTTTCTTCGAAGCCTTTGGATCGTTTTTGTGGTAACGCAATCCATAAGTAATATTTTTCAAAACAGACAGGTGGGGAAATAGTGCATAATCCTGGTACACGATGCTGGTTCCCCGCTGTTCCGGAGGAAGACGGGTAATCTCTCTCCCCTTCACAAAGATATGGCCGCTGGTAATGGGTACGATACCTGCAATTGCTTCCAGCACAAGGGTCTTTCCTGCCCCCGTGGGTCCCAGAAGCATGAAAAACTCTCCATCCTGAATGAAAAGATTGATATCCTGAAGGGCAAAGTCGGGGAATTTAATGAACAGATCTTTTATCTCGATCATTTTTGATTTTCCTTTGGCAACGAACAGATTCTTAACAGTAAAAACAGCAGCAGACTGACCACTATTAACCAGACGGCCACAGGTTGAGAATATTTAATGCCATAGGCGGTGAACCGCTCATAAATCATTACCGGTGCGATCATGGGGTGATAGGCGACAATAACCACCGCTCCGAATTCACTGATTGCCCTTGCGCTGCACATAATGATACCCACCAGCATGGAGCGCCATGCAAGGCGAAAGGTCACCCGGACAAATGTTTCGGACAAAGAGGCCCCAAGGCTCCTGGATATATTTTCCAGCCTCACCGGTATGGCTTCAAATCCTGCCTTGACGGTGTTTACGTAAAATGGCAGACCCACGAAGGTCAAAACCGTCACAATTCCGGTGACCGTTCCCATTATTTGGATTCCGACCTGCTGCATCATCTGTCCGAGCCAGTGATTTTTACCGGCCAGTCCAAGAATCGCAATTCCGACCACCGGGTGCGGAATCATAATGGGCAGATCAATGATACTTTCAACAAATTTTTTTCCGAAAAAATCTTTCCGGGCCAGTAAATAGGCAAAGGGGGTGCCGATCAAAAACGAAATCAGGGCCGCCATGCCGGATGTATAAATGCTCAACCCGATCGAACCAAGAACATCAGGGTCACAAATGGCATCCTTGAGATCTTGCACAGAGGGCTGAAAAACCATTTCGATCAGAGGAAAGAGAATAAATACAACAACCGTGCCGGTGGAGAAAACGGTTATCCAAAAAAATGGATCAATCTTCCTCTTTATTGCCATCTGTTTTTAATCCCTTATCTCAACCCATTTTAGTAACGACAAAGGAAGCTTGGATTTCATCTTTTCTGTGGGGACCCTGCAGGGGACAAAGGGGGGTTGTCCCATCTCATTCAGAGTCTTTAAGCCTCCATCCGGGTCCATTAAATACTCCAGGAACGCCTCGGCAGCTTCGATATTTTGAACGCTTTTTAATATGGTGATTCCATAGGTACATGACTTTCCGGTTCGAGTAATCCATGTCCCGGGTTTTTTGCCGGTCACGTTTACCGCTGCCTGTTTGTAAAACTCATCCATTTTGTAATTGCCCAGGTTGATCTCATCAGGAAGCATTATGTACTTCAAACCATGTTGAACAGCAACGGAAAGATACTCCCAAGCATAGTCCATATTTCCGGTCTTGAGCAACGAAACCAGTTCAACCGATTTGGGCCGTACGTTTTTCTCCGGCCGGTTTGCAATCAACTGATCATGTAGGCCGGGCAATTTGTAATATTTTTCAGCAAGTTGAAGCACCATAAGGCTCCTATAGCCGCAGGGGTCCAGATTGGGATCCGAATGCCCCCAGATTACCCCTTTTCGTCCTAAAATTTCGTACCAGTTGTTGGCTGTGATCTGGTTCGCAAAACAGCTCTTATCCGTATAACAAAGGACCAACTGGTTTGTTGCAAAACGAATATTCCACTCAGCGTATTCGGGAATCAGGGTCTTGTCGATAACGTTAAAATCAGCAGATGCCATAATATCGCCAGGTTTATGCAGCTCTGAAATCATCCGCGCCATTTTTGTGCTTCCTCCTCCCTCACGAAGCACGTCCACTTTAGAATATTTTGCCTCAAAATCCTTTTCTATTTTGGCAAAAGGCACCGTGAGGCTGCCCGCATGGAAAATGATGAGCTTTCCCTGTGGTTCGGCGCTAACAGAAAAAGGGCACAGGACCACGAGCGCTACAAAAATGATTCGCGTGCACGTCATCAGATTTGCCAATTTTATCATAACCTATTCATCCGTGTTAAATTTTGGTTCTTTTGGAAAAACCATCTTGCCGCATAAACTCAAATCGTATCCATCCAGTTTCACGGCTAAGTCACGAAATCGCGACTCATGGAGAAGGCTCAGAAAGAGTTGAACCCCCTGTTCAAAAAAATGTTCTTTTGAGATAAGAAAATCAAATCGCTCCCAGCGAAGCGGAATAAAGTCCAAACCCAAAAGACTTGCAACCGGTTTGATGGCGGGAGCCATATCGGCCCGGCCCGAAAGCACCTCCATGGCCACATCCAGATGGCTTCTGAATTCTTGATGATACCCTTCAATCCGCGTGTCTTTGAGGCCGGCCTTCTCCAGTTCCCGGTCAAGGAGGAGGCGTGTTCCTGTGCCCACCGGACGATTGGCAATCTTGATTTCGGCTTGTTCCAGGTCGGAAACGCCGGAAATTTGCTTGGGATTTCCTTTGGCCACCAGAAATCCCTGTTCTCTTCGGCAGAAATTCACCAGTACGGGAAATTTTCCTTTAAGTTCTTCCCGGGCATATTCAAAGTTGTACTCCTTTTCATCATCCTGCAAAAGGTGGCTGCAGGCCACATGACAAACGTCTCGGCCCAGGGCCTTAAGACCTCCCATACTGCCCACGTTTCCGAAAACGGCCATATGCTCACTATAAAGAGTATTGAAAAGGGAAATGCTCCTGTCCAAAAGGATATCATTGCTTCCGGCGATGATTAGAAGGCCGTGATACGGCGGCAACGGTTTCTCCGGTTTGGGATAGTTGATGGTTTGATTTTCCAGCCACCGTTCAACAAGGTGGCGAGGAAAGAGCCATTTGCCGGTTACCTTACTTGCAGGCAGCCCTTTGTCGGCGACCAGTGTGTAAACCATCTTCTCATTAATATTTAAGAACTCGGATACCTCGCGAGTATTGAGCAATGTCTTTTCTTTAGTCATTTCATTATTTCCCTCGTTATTTTGATTTCCATCAAAAATGCGCCATTATGGATAATGTCTGGCTTTTGCATAGTTAGTGCCCGAACGAAAACTAGGATTTTTCGTTAAGATCAAGGAAGACGAAAATTTTAACCACAGACATACATTGAGTATTTCGAGGATTAAAATTTGAGTCTGACGCAGATATTGGCGAAAAAGACAGTTTTCGTTCAGGCACTAATTAATTGTTTTGCAACGAAGCGTTACACATATCAGGCCATATCAGTAACTATTTGTCAAGATATTATTTGATTAGAATTATTTAGAAAATACGGTGACTTTAACTAACGATAAACAACAATTAATAACCGCTATTTCTTGATGACAAAAATTATAAAGGGACAGGGGGCTTGATTTTTTATAAGCATTTGATATGCTCTCTGCGCATTAGCAATTTTAATCTCTTCAAGATAGATAAATAAAAAAATCAATAGGGAGAGCTTATGAGCGAAGCCATTCAGCAACTCGAATCATTTATTGAAAACTGGACAGAAACCCCGGAACAAAACAAAAAAGCTTTTGTGCGTCTGAAAGATTATATGGCATCCAAACCCGGGGTGAATCTGGATTTTATACCCCGTGAGGGGCTTACCTATTCCCTAAGAGCAGCCCACGAAAATCAAAAAAATAATCCTTTGTTTGTGATGGTGGACGTGATTGAAGACACCCCCCGGTGGCTGTCGGTATGCTTTTATAACGAGATGATTGCCGATCCTGATGAAAACGGGGATTTTGTGCCGGACGGGCTTCTTGGTGAGGATGCATTGTGTTTTGATCTGGAAGAATACAACGAAGAGGGAATCCGGTATGTTGAAGCCCGGATAGATGAAGCCTTTAAGAGTGCAGCCCAAGGCTGATAACAGCTTAGAGACAACACAGGCAACATCTTAGGGCCACGTCATTTAAACATGTAATTGCTTGGAATAAATAGGACACAGATTTTCGCAGATATACACAGATAATATTATTATTTCTTAATTTAAGAATCTTGACAATCTGTGTTCATCTGTGTCCAAAAAAAGGAAATTCCTATACTATCAAGTTCATCAAAATTGAAAAAAGATAAACTCGACAGGTTGAATTTTTTTTTAGCAGTATCAAGCGGCGTGTTACTTACCCTCTCCTTTCCAAAGGCCGACTTTTCATGGCTGGCCTGGTTTGCCCTTGTTCCCTTGCTGGCCGCATTAAGAAACCTCTCCCCTAAAAACGGTTTTTATCTCGGTCTTTGTGCCGGGCTTTCCCATTACTTAACTCTGTTATACTGGCTGGCATATACCATGTCAACATACGGCCACCTCCCCTTCTACGCAAGTGTGCCGATTCTTTTGCTGCTATCGGTTTATCTGGCGTTTTACGTTGCAATATTTTCGATGCTTTTAACTCTCTTTTACCAAAGACCTTTTGTCCTTCTGTTCATGATCCCATCGGTATGGGTTTCATTAGAATATATCCGTTCATTCCTTTTCACCGGTTTTCCATGGGAGTTGCTCGGATACACACAATTTAACGTCTTGCATCTCATTCAGATTTCAGACATTTTCGGTGTGTATGGCGTATCATTTTGTATTGTCTTGAGCAATGCCGCAATTTTATTGGCATATCTTTACTTGACAGGAAAAGACTGGCAAGAAAAAGAGGTTAAATCAAGGCACGCTGCAGGAGCGGTATTTACTTTCGCCTTAATTTTCTGTTTTGTCTGGTTTTATGGAAAATGGCGAATACAATCCGTTCAAAAACTGATGTCCCATTCCCCTTCTATAAAGGTTGCAATTATCCAGGGAAATATTGACCAGGCAAAAAAATGGGACCCCGCGTTTCAACGCGCCTCAATAGTAAAATATATTAACCTTTCTCTATTGGCTAAAAAACATAAGCCGGACCTTGTGGTATGGCCGGAGACTGCGACCCCTTTTTATTTTTTGCACAATGTTAGGTTGTCGGAAATGGTTAAAAAGGGAGTTCACGATACCGGCACGGACTTTCTAATCGGTAGCCCTTCTTTCAACCTCGGGAAAAATCGTGTTGAATATTATAACAGCGCTTACCTGATTGGCCCGGAAGGAAACGTTTACGACAGGTATGACAAGGCACACCTTGTGCCGTTTGGAGAATATATTCCTTTTAAAAAATGGTTGCCGTTTCTTGGAAAAATGGTAGAGGGCGTTGGAGACTTTACCCCGGGCAAAAAAGGGCACACAATTAAATGGGGAGATTACAGGTTGGGCATTCAGATCTGTTATGAAATAATTTTTCCGCATCTGTCCAGAGCTATGGTAAAAAACCATGCGTCGGTACTGATTAATATCACCAATGATGCCTGGTATGGCAGATCCAGTGCTCCGGATCAGCATTTTTCCATGACGATTCTCCGAGCCGTGGAAAACAGACGGTCAATTATACGATCTGCCAATACCGGTATCAGCGGATTTATAGATCCTTGCGGCAAGGTCATCGCCACCACACCGCTTTTTGAGGACGCAACAATAACTCGGTCCGTGCCAATGCTTGAGGAAACGACCTTTTATTCCCGCTTTGGAGATCTGTTTGCCATGGCATGTCTTGGGATAAACCTGGTTGCAGTATTTAGTTGTTGTTTAATTCGGAAATATTCGAATTAAGCCTAACCCGGACAAGCCCGCCCTCCTGCCAAGCGGAGTGAGGCGGACGGGCCGAAACCAAAAATATTTGCCACAAAGACACTAAAACGCGAAGGATTTATTTATTATTCTTTCTTCGTGCCTTGGTGCCTTAGTGGCAGAATAGAAAAAGTTTTGCCACAAAAAGCACAAAATTTACAGCTAAGGAACTAAAGAAGAGTTGAAAGATAGAACAAAACGGATTATAATAGAACAAAACGGAAATTACCATAGGAGGTAAAAAATGACATTAGAACTCAAAGAAAACATCAAGGAACATTTTGTGAAATTAGAACAATTGAAAGGGTGTCTTTGACCTTGCCGAAAAAGAAAAAAGGCTTGAGGAAATCGAGATTCTGATTGCCAAAAAAGACTTTTGGGATAATCCCGAAGCCACCAAGCCGGTTTTAAAAGAACGAACACTGATCTCCGGTAAAATAGCATCATTTAATAAACTTTACACCGATCTTGAAGAAAGTCAGATCCTGCTTGATCTTGCCATTGAAGAGTCAGATGCTGATACCATAAAAGAAGTCTCCCAGCAAATACAAGCAATTGACAAAAAAATAAAAAAACTTTCCATAGACCTTATGCTCGATGGCGCCGATGATCGGAACAACGCCATTATTTCCATTAATGCAGGAGCAGGAGGAACCGAGGCTCAGGACTGGGCGGAAATGCTCTTCAGGATGTATACACGTTGGATCGAACGCAAGGGGTTCAAACTAGATGTGATTGATTTCCAGCCCGGAGATGAAGCCGGAATCAAAAGCGTTACGTTCACGGCCGGCGGCGACTATGGCTATGGCTATCTAAAGGCAGAAAAAGGTGTTCATCGCCTGGTAAGAATTTCACCGTTTAATGCAAGCGGCAAAAGGCATACCTCTTTTGCCTCCGTGTTTGTCTATCCTGAACTCGAAAACGAAATCGTTGTCCAAATTGACGACAAGGATTTACGTGTCGATGTGTTCAGGGCCAGCGGCGCCGGAGGTCAGCATGTCAACAAAACCAGCAGCGCGGTTCGCATCACTCACCTTCCAAGCGGAATAGTTGTCCAGTGCCAACAGGAAAAATCCCAGCATAGAAATAAAGAACTTGCAATGAAGGTGCTTAAAGCCCGGCTTTACCAGCTTGAGAAGCAGAAGCAGGATGAAAAATTGCAGGAAATTCACGGAAGCAAGAACGAAATTGCATGGGGAAATCAAATCAGGTCTTATGTAATGCATCCCTATCAAATGGTTAAGGATCACCGCATAAACCTTGAGGTGGGCAATGTAACCAGTGTTCTCGATGGG
>JAUVTO010000174.1 GCA_030601485.1 Desulfobacterales bacterium
TTATGCCTGATAAAATTTTAAGAAACAATCGGGGCATGGCCCTTCTTGTTACCTTGACGATTATCACGGTACTGATTGCGGTTGCGCTTGAAATGAACAGAAAGACCCGTTCAGTGGTCTTTTCCGCCGCTGCAAGCCGGGATCGTATTACCCTCTCGCATATGGCGTCATCAGGCATAGATATAGCGAAAGCCATGCTGATAACGGATAAAAACCATTCAAATCACGATTCGCTTCAGGAAGAATGGGCCGATTCCGAGAAAATCAGCGAACTCCTCCAGGATATCCCATTTGAAGATGGGGCCATCAAGTTGACCATAACTGACGAACTCGGAAAAATTCAGATTAACAGCCTTGTTACATATCCCGAAGGCCATGCCTTTAATGAATCCCAGAGGGATATGTGGCATCGATTTTTAACTCTTTCAATTTCTCAAAATGAATCGCTCGAAGAGCTCGAACCGGACATGATCATTAACTCGGTAAAAGACTGGATAGACTCCGGAGATGACGAGGCGATCACCGGACTAAATGGGGCGGAATCAGACTATTACCAGGAGCTTGATCCCCCCTATGTTTGCCGAAACGGTCCGTTTATTCACATTGGCGAACTTGCTCTTATAAGAGGTGTCACAACGGAATATTTTCAGCTTGCCGGGGGGGTGTCGGGGATCTCCAGCCACATGACGGTCTTTGGTATGACCGAAACAGGTAACAATACAGTTGCGTATAAAGGAAAAATAAATATCAACACCGCAGATCTTCCGGTACTTACTGCCATTCTCCCTTCAGGGAACCCGGAGCTTGCACAGGTAATATACGACTATCGCCTGGAAACTTCTGACTCTGAATACATCCATGACATTTCCAGTATCACCTGGTATAAAAAAGTGCCGGGTTTGAGCGATGTTGAAATCGATCCCGATATTATTACAACCGCCAGTGATTTTTTTCGAATCGAGTCACTTGCAACATTACATGAAATGAAAATAAAAATAACGGCAATTGTAAAAAGGGAAAATAACAAAAAAACAGGAAAATGGGAATGCAGGGTCTTGAGTTGGGAAACAGAATAACATTCCTATATTATTAATTTTAGCACCCCGTTAGAATGGTAGAAGAGGGGCCAAGGCTTGACAAAAAGATCATAACATACTATAATCACAATTATTTCAAATTAGGAAAACCAATGAGAAGAAAAATCCTGGGCCTTGATATTCGACATGATGCCGTATCGGCCGTTCTATTAAAAAGTGGTATCAAGGGAACAGACATAGAAGCCCATGTACATGTCCCCATATCAAACCAGATATATATGGAAACGGTTTTAGCGGCTTCCCTGGAGATTATCGTGGAAAAGATCGATATATCCGGTTCTGTCTGTGTGGCTTCCTTTCCTGCTGACGAAATGTCTTACAGAAACATTCAAGTACCGTTCAAAGGACGGAAAAAAATTAAAAAAATCCTTTCCTATGAACTCGAGCCTACCATTCCGTTTCCCATAGATGACCTGATAATAGATTTTAATATTATAGATCTGCCTGATATTGCCAATCGTCACAACATAATTGCGGCGGCCGTAGAAAAATCAAGACTTCAGGCATATTTAGAAACACTTGGCTCCTTTAATATTGAGCCTGAGATTGTTACCGTTGGCGGTTATCCTGCAGCGCTATGTGCGGCCGGTCTTGTAAATATTAATGAGAATTGGCTGTTCATCGATATAGATAATAACAAAAGCACCCTGTTTGCTATTTTATCCGGGAGCGTTTGCCTGATACGTTCTTTCCCAATACGTTCAGATGCTCGTTCATTTGAGACCGAATCACTTTGCACCAACATACGGCACACCCTCTCGGCGTTGGAAGAGATTATCGGTTTGGATTTTACACCGGAGGGTGCATTTATTACCGGATGCGGACTTGGCAATTCCGGCGTTGATCAGGATATGGAACAGAGCCTTGGATTCCCTGTCAAACGGACGGATTTTATACGCGATACAGACATTATAAAAGAGCATGCCGACTCACAGTTATGGAATCCCCATCAGATGGACAATTCCTTTTCATTAGCGCTTATGGAAATTGAAGGGACCAATGGTTTGAATTTCCGAAAAGGTCCTTTTGCCGCAAAAAAATTCTGGGAGGAACACAAAAAAAATTTGATTAAAACCGGCATTCTTGCCGGTCTGGTTCTTGCGCTAACATTTTTCAACGTGTTTCTTGATTCCTATTTTATGGGGAAAAACCTGACCCGGCTGAACAATCAGATAACCGGCGTATTCACTTCAACATTCCCTGACGTTAAAAAAATTGTCGATCCGCTTCATCAGATGCGGATAAAAATACAAGAAGCGAGAAAAAATGCTTTATTGCCGGGAGTGACCGACAAAAACATACGAGCCATCGATATTCTAAATAATATCAGTAAGATTATATCAAAGAACATAGATGTTGACTTTACCAGGCTTGTTATAGGGTCGGAAAGCACAGTGATTTCCGGTGATACAGATACTTTCAATTCTGTGGACAGCATCAAAAACAGTCTGGAAAAATCGGATCTTTTTAAAAAAATCATTATTAGTTCCGCCAACATCAACAAATCCGACAATCGAGTGCGTTTTAAGATAAAAATAAATTTGTAAGCGCACACCCGTTAAAAACCGGATTATCTGAATGAGACCTTTTTTAAAAGGGCTAACTTGATAGTATAGGAATTTCCTTTTTTGGACACAGATGGACACAGATTGTCAAGATTCTTAAATTACAAAATAACAATATTATCTGTGTATACCTGCCCGCTTGTGCCTCGCATGGCAGGCGGGTCTGCGAAAATCTGCGTCCTATTTAACTTGATATAACCGAACATCAACCGGCAGAGGATGATTTAAATGGCAAAAAAACTGGCCAGACGCGAAAAATACTCCCTTTATGCACTATCGGGTGTTATCTGCCTGTTTGTCATATTTCAATTTTTAGTGTTTCCATCTCTGGACAAAAGGGAGCGCCTTAAAAGAACCCTCCAGGCCAAAACAGACATACTGGAAAAGATGACAGCCCTTCAATCAGAGTACAATACCATTAAAAAGAGGACTGAATTATCAAAATCGCGTTTTGCAAAAAGGGACACCGGTTTTACCCTATTTTCTTTCCTGGACAAACTTACCGGAAAAGCGAGAATAAAAAACCACGTAACATATATGAAGCCTTCGACATCGGTTCAGAAAAACAGCCCGTTTAAAATCTCTCAGGTGGAAATGAAACTCCAGGGCTTAACATTGCAACAATTGACTTCTTACCTTCATATGGTTGAAACATCAAAAAACATGGTAAATATAAAAAGGCTCTCTATTTCAAAAACAGGTAAACAAGAGGGTTTTATCGACGCGGTTCTACAGGTTGAAACAGCTGAAAAATAATTATGCATAATACCAAAAAATGGCTGCCGTATTCCCTATTTATCCTGGCGGTAACAGCATTTTTCATTTATTTTCTGTTCCCGTCTGATAAAATAAAAAGTTACATAACGGTTCATTTTAACAAGACCTATCCCGGCATAAATATTGCGATTGATCATGTAAAGCCTGCTTTTCCCCCGGGTTTGAGGTTATACAATGTAAATTTTTATCACACGCATGACCCGTTATTCAGAATGGAACAGATAAAGATAACCCCCGGGCTGTTATCGCTTTTTCGTTCAAAGATCAATTTTTTTTTCAAAGGCAGCGCATATGCCGGTATTTTAGAAGGCAAGGGAGAATTCACTAAAAACAGGCCGGAGGTTATGATTGACGGAAAACTATCCGGCATACGGATAAAAAAAATATCCGCCATAAAAGATTTTACCGGCCGTAATATATCAGGGGTGCTTGACGGGAACTTCACATATCGGAACAAAAAGGAATCCGGAGATAATCTAAAAGCCGAACTTGTCATTTCAAACGGTCAATTAGAACTGTTAACGCCACTATTCCAAATGGAGAACCTCTATTTCAAAAAGATTACAGCCGAGCTGTCCATGAAAAATATGACTCTTCAAATCAAAAAATGTATAATACATGGGGATCAAATGGACGGCAGCATTTCAGGATCCGTCACTTTGAAAAACACTCCCGGGCAAAGTTATTTAAAACTTTCGGGAACGATTAAGCCTCACCCGTTATTTATTGAAGAGCTGGGAAAAGATCTTCCGGCGAATTTATTGCCGAAAAAAATATTTGGTAACAACGGTGTTCATATAAGGATTTACGGCACCTTAGAC